>NZ_JASCOM010000194.1:0-11267 GCF_029959925.1 Pseudomonas sp. PS02303 | reverse complement strand
GCTCGCGATAGCGGTTTAGCATTCAACACTTCTGTTGTCTGACACACCGCTATCGCGAGCAGGCTCACTCCTACAAGGGGTGTGTGAACTGCAGACATAAAAAGCCCCGCCTGATCGACTCAGGCGGGGCTTTTGTGTTTCAGCGGGTGAAGCTTAGTTCGAGCTGATCGCCGAACGCGGCATCACGGGCTGGTTGTCGTTGGAAATGGTCACTTCCACACGACGGTTCATCGCACGACCCGAAGTGCTGGTGTTTTCCGCAACCGGGTATTCCTTGCCATAACCCTGCGCAACGACGCGCGCTGGATCAACGCCCATCTTCACCAGCGCCATGCGCACGGAACCGGCACGACGCTCGGACAGCGACTGGTTATGCGAAGCCGTACCGGTGCTGTCGGTGTAGCCTTCGACGATCACTTTGCGATCAGGGTTTTCCTGAAGGAACTGCGCCAGTTTGTTGATGTTCACCAGACCACTGGATTTCAGGTCAGCTTTGTCGGTGGCGAACAGCACGTCACCGAAAGTCACCAGCGTACCGCGATCGGTCTGCTTGGCGTTGAGGCTGTCCTGCAGCTGCTTGATCTGCTGATCGCGAGCGTCGAGACGCGCCTGGGCACGTTGCGCCGAAGCATTTTTCAGGTTGGCTTCAGCGGTGCGCAGGGCGATGGTTTGCTTCGCCACTTCAACACGCTGATTGGTCAGGTAAGCCAGTTGGTCGACCTCGTTCGGGTCTTTCTTGTCCATATAGGCCTTGTCGGCCTTGTCCAGGTAATCGCTGGCGTCTTTGGTTTCCAGTGCCGCCACTTTGCTGGCTTGCGGGTTGGCTTGCAGGCCGCTGTAGTTGGTGCGGGCCTGTTCCAGGTTCGCGTTAGGCGGTGTGGAGCAGGCAGCCAGTGCAACGCTTGCGGCCAGGAGAGCGGGGATCATCAATTGTGTACGCATAATAATTCGTCCTTTCTATCGATAAGAGCTTCAAGTCTGGTGTCGGGATGCGCGCTTACTGCACGGTGCGCTGGCTTTCCTGACGCAGTTCCTGAACCCCTTTCTGAGAGTCCTTCACAGCTTGTTCGGCTTTCATCGCCTGAGCTTTGCGTTCGGCTACGCGAGCGTCCCACTCAGCCTGCTCGGCCAGCACTTTGGCCTCGGCATACTTTTTGTCGTGCATGGCGATTTCGGCTTGCTTGAGCTTGTCCTGCGCGGACTTCATTTCCACGGCGGCGAACTCGGTGCCGCCGGCGCTGACGGCGCCATTCACAGCCGATTGGGTCACGGCGAATTGCTCGGTCGGCGGATTGCCAGCACAACCGGCCAGTACGAAGCTGCTGCCGATTGCCAGGGCAGCCAGTTTCAGACTGCGCAGGTGGGTGAACGAGGATTTGGCAGTTCGGGTCTTCATGGTCTTCAACTCCATTGGTGTAACTCCTGAAAAACTTAAAATCCATGCTGGGCAAGGAGCCGTAACCGTCAATTTCCGGGGGTGTTTTGAAACGGCCGTCCCAGGCGTGGTTAATGGCTGTGACCCGAGGGGTTTTTCAAAAGTTCAGAGAAGATGGCCTATCGCCCGAAAATACTTTGACCGAACGGACAAGGCTCTAAATCGGGAACTTTGGCGATGTGCAGCGGTATGCCCGACCTTTTCAAGGCTCGGGAACACGCAATTATCGAAGGAATACGCAGGCTAAATGTGGGAGCGAGCCTGCTCGCTAGCGGTGTATCAGCCAACAGAAATGTTGAATGTTCAACCGCATTCGCGAGCAGGCTCGCTCCCACAGGGTTCGGCGGGGGGATCAGTGTTTCTGCTTGTCATCGCTCGATGACAAATCGTGCAAGTGACGACGGGACAACGCGAGAAAACGCGGGGTCGGGCCGATGTCTTCGTACAGCGGATCACCTTCTTCATCGGTGGCGACCACGGTCGATCCCTTCACGTATGGAAAGCTCTTTTCGAGCTCTTCCAGCGCGGCGCCGATCAGTTCGCCAAGCAGTTCTTCGGGTTGGCGTTTGGGATACATCTCGGTAATCGCCGCCAGCCGTGCGGCCGCTTCCATGTCCAGACGAATCCTGTAACCGGTGTCGGTCAGGCGACCCTTGGCGTTTTCTTCCCAATGCTGGGCAAGTTCGCGGATTTTCATAAAAACCTCATTTCGCTCCTGCTCGTGGCAGGCGTGTGAGTGTCCGCCAGTGGCCGGCGGCAAGCCGTTGTACGGCTTACTCTTCAGACTAGCTCGAACCCATAAGGTTTACCGCCCCTTCGTCGTCTGCTTGTAAGAAGCGCTTTAGAGCGGCACTCTCTGTTAACAGAGCATGGCATTCATAGACACCCGGATTTTCGCTGGAGAACTGCTGATGACCGATATTGATGCACGCTTGCGCGAGGACGTTCACCTGTTGGGTGAGCTGTTGGGCAACACCATTCGTGAACAGTACGGGGACGGCTTTCTCGACAAGATCGAGCAGATCCGCAAGGGCGCCAAAGCCGACCGTCGCGGTTCGATGGACGCCGAGCTGAGCGCCAGCCTCAACCAATTGAGCGAAGACGAGTTGTTGCCGGTGGCGCGGGCGTTCAACCAGTTTCTCAACCTGGCCAATATCGCCGAGCAGTATCAGCTGATTCACCGCCGGGAAGAGTCGCAACCGGCGCCGTTTGAAGCACGGGTGTTGCCGGAACTGCTCGCGCGCCTGCGTGCCGAGGGACATAGCGCCGAATCCCTGGCCCGGCAACTGGGACGGCTGGAAATCGAGCTGGTCCTCACCGCGCACCCGACCGAAGTGGCGCGCCGCACGCTGATCCAGAAGTACGACGCCATCGCCGCGCAACTGGCCGCTCAGGATCATCGCGACCTGACGACAGCCGAACGCGAGCAGATCCAGGCGAAGTTGCAGCGCCTGATCGCCGAAGCCTGGCACACCGAAGAAATCCGCCGCACCCGCCCGACGCCAGTCGACGAAGCCAAATGGGGTTTCGCGGTGATCGAGCATTCGTTGTGGCAGGCGATTCCCAACTACATGCGCAAGGCCGATAAAGCCCTGCACGCCGCCACCGGCCTGCATCTGCCGCTCGAAAGCGCGCCGATTCGCTTTGCCTCGTGGATGGGCGGCGACCGTGACGGCAACCCGAACGTGACGGCCGCCGTGACCCGGGAGGTGTTGCTGCTGGCGCGCTGGATGGCTGCGGATTTGTACGTGCGCGACATCGATCACCTCGCCGCTGAACTGTCGATGCAACAGGCCAGCGATGCACTGAAAGCCAAGGCAGGGGACAGCGCCGAACCTTATCGCGCGGTGCTCAAACAGTTGCGTGAACGCCTGCGGGCGACGCGTAATTGGGCGCATGCCTCTTTGACGGCCACCACCCCGGCACCGGCCGATGTGCTGCAAAACAACCGCGACCTGCTGGATCCGCTGGAGTTGTGTTACCACTCCTTGCACGAGTGCGGCATGGGCGTGATCGCTGACGGTCCATTGCTCGATTGCCTGCGTCGGGCGGTGACCTTCGGGCTGTTCCTGGTGCGGCTCGATGTGCGCCAGGATTCGTCCCGTCACACGGCGGCGATGACTGAAATTACCGACTACCTCGGCCTCGGTCGCTACGAAGACTGGAGCGAGGAAGAGCGCATCGCCTTCCTGGTGCGTGAGCAGAACAATCGGCGGCCGTTGCTGCCAGCGTACTTCAAGCCGTCGGCCGACACCGCCGAAGTGCTGGCGACGTGCCGGGAAATTGCTGCCGCCCCGGGGGCCTCGCTCGGCTCTTATGTGATCTCCATGGCCGGTGCCGCTTCCGACGTGCTCGCCGTGCAACTGTTGCTCAAAGAGTCCGGCGTATTGCGGCCGATGCGTGTGGTGCCGCTGTTCGAAACCCTCGCCGACCTCGACAACGCCGGCCCGGTGATTGAAAAGCTGTTGCTGCTGCCGGGCTATCGCTCGCGCTTGCAAGGGCCACAGGAAGTGATGATCGGCTATTCCGACTCGGCCAAGGACGCAGGCACCACCGCCGCGGCCTGGGCGCAGTATCGGGCGCAGGAGCGTTTGGTCGACATCTGCCGCGAGCAGCAAGTCGAGCTGCTGTTGTTCCACGGTCGCGGCGGCACCGTGGGGCGCGGTGGTGGTCCGGCGCACGCGGCGATTCTGTCGCAGCCGCCCGGTTCAGTGGCGGGACGTTTCCGCACCACCGAGCAGGGGGAAATGATTCGTTTCAAATTCGGCCTGCCGGACATCGCAGAGCAGAACCTCAATCTGTACTTGGCGGCGGTGCTGGAAGCGACACTGTTGCCACCGCCGCCACCGGAACCGGCGTGGCGCCATTTGATGGACGAGTTGGCCGCCGACGGCGTAAAGGCTTACCGCGCCGTGGTGCGGGAAAATCCGCAGTTCGTCGAGTACTTCCGCCAATCCACCCCGGAGCAGGAGTTGGGTCGCTTGCCGTTGGGCAGCCGCCCGGCCAAGCGCCGCGCTGGCGGGATTGAAAGCCTGCGCGCCATTCCATGGATCTTCGGCTGGACCCAGACGCGCCTGATGTTGCCGGCCTGGCTCGGCTGGGAAGCGGCGCTGAGCAAGGCGCTGGAACGTGGCGAGGGCGAGCTGCTGGGGCAGATGCGCGAACAGTGGCCGTTTTTCCGTACACGCATCGACATGCTGGAAATGGTCCTGGCCAAAGCCGATGCCGACATCGCCCGATCCTACGATGAGCGTCTGGTCGAGCCTGATTTGCTCCCTTTGGGTGCGCATTTACGCGACCTATTGTCGCAGGCGTGCGCTGTGGTCCTCGGGTTGACCGGTCAGTCTCAGCTACTGGCACATAGCCCAGACACCCTCGAATTCATCCGCTTGCGCAACACCTATCTCGACCCGCTTCATCTATTGCAGGCCGAACTGTTGGCGCGTTCGCGGCAACAGGAAGTGGCGCAGGGCAGCCCGGTAGAACAGGCGCTGCTGGTGTCTGTGGCGGGGATTGCTGCCGGTTTGCGAAATACCGGCTAAGGTTTTCGTCGTGGGGGGAAGGCACCCGGCGCGAGCTTCGGGTGCCGGTGGACAAGGGGCTGAAAAGGTCTGACAAGCGACAGTTAATGACGGGGTTGCGACTAGGAGTACCCCGTCCCAAGGTCACGCAAGGCGCGGGTTTCTCCGACTTTCGGCGGCTTGTGTGGTCCGGGCCTGCTGTGTATCTTGATCAGCCTTTGGCCGTTTGGGCGGTCACGACCCTGTTTTTGAGATTGGCCCCACGAGGCGAATCCGTTGTTATCTATATAAAAAATTGAGGAGCACATCGATGCGCGTCATTCTGCTGGGAGCTCCCGGGGCCGGTAAAGGTACTCAGGCTAAGTTCATCACCGAAAAGTTCGGCATCCCGCAAATCTCCACCGGCGACATGCTGCGTGCCGCTGTCAAGGCTGGCACCGAGCTGGGCCTGATCGCCAAGAGCGTCATGGACAGCGGTGGCCTTGTGTCCGATGACCTGATCATCAATCTGGTCAAGGAACGCATCAGCCAGGCCGATTGCGCCAACGGTTTCCTGTTTGACGGTTTCCCGCGCACCATTCCCCAGGCTGAAGCCCTGGTGAAAGCCGGCGTCGAGCTGGATCACGTGGTCGAGATCGACGTCAAGGACGAGGACATCGTCCAGCGTATCGCCGGTCGTCGCGTGCATGAGGCTTCAGGTCGCGTGTACCACATCGTCTACAACCCGCCGAAAATTGCCGGTAAGGACGACATCACTGGCGAAGAGCTGGTACAGCGCAAAGACGATACCGAAGAAACCGTGCGTCATCGTCTCTCCGTCTACCACGCTCAGACCGAGCCTTTGGTGAAGTTTTACCAGGAGCTGTCCACCGCTCAAGGCAAACCGAAGTACAGCCACATCGAAGGTGTTGGCTCGGTTGAAGCGATCACCGGCAAGGTGCTTGAAGCGCTGAACTGAAAAGTCTGAATCGCTTCATCTTCTACGGCCCGCTTGCGGGCCGTAGTTGTTTATACTGGCGCACTTTTTCTGACCTCTCTTACGGAAACATCGATGAGCACCTTGCTGGCCCTGGACACCGCGACTGAAGCTTGCTCCGTTGCCTTGCTGCATGACGGCAAGGTCACGAGCCATTACGAGGTGATTCCGCGCCTGCATGCGCAAAAGCTGTTGCCGATGATCCAACAGTTGCTCGCCGACGCCGGGTCCACCCTGCAAGCGGTTGATGCCATTGCCTTCGGTCGTGGACCGGGCGCATTCACCGGCGTGCGGATCGCCATTGGTGTGGTGCAGGGCCTGGCGTTTGCGCTGGATCGCCCGGTGTTGCCGGTCTCCAACCTGGCGGTACTGGCACAACGGGCTTATCGCGAACACGGCGTCAGCCAGGTCGCAGCCGCCATCGATGCGCGCATGGATGAGGTGTATTGGGGGTGCTACCGCGAAACGGCGGGGGAGATGCGCCTGGTCGGCAATGAAGCGGTGTTGGCGCCGGAAGTGGCCGCATTGCCGGCTGATGCCAGCGGTGAATGGTTCGGCGCCGGCACGGGGTGGGGGTATGCCGAGCGCATCGCTGTCAATCTGAGTGGGCAGGATGCAGGCATGCTGCCGCACGCCGAAGACCTGCTGACGCTGGCGCGGTTTGCCTGGGCGCGTGGAGAGGCAATCGTGGCGGACGAGGCTCAGCCGGTTTATCTGCGCGACAAAGTGGCGACGCCGAAAGCGCGTTAATCCCAATGCTGTTGTGGCGAGGGAGCTTGCTCCCGTTGGGTTGCGAAGCGACCCCAGGATTCCATCAGCAACACCGAGCCGGCAGGTTTTGCGACGGCTGCACAGCCGAACGGGAGCAAGCTCTCTCGCCACAATGAACATTCCAACTGCGGCCAATCGTCGATTTATCCCCCGGCTTTTAAACCTTTTCGTATTTCTGTGTTCTAGTTATCACTCGGTGGTTTGCGAAGTGGGTTATGTGCCACTAAACTGCCATTACTGATACCGGACATGTACTTATGCGTATAGACGGCCTTTCCTCCCAGTCCTACCCCCTCAAGCGCAAGCCTCGCAAAGGCCCTGTGGCGGATGACGACTACGTCGATATCGACGGCGAGCTGGAAATTCCATCCGAAGAGCAAATGGCCGCCCGTGCCGCCAAGGCTTCCGCGCAACGCCTGAGCAATCTCCCGGCCCGTCAGCAAGACATGATCTACCACCGTGCCATGAGCAAAAGCGTCGCCACGGCACTCGCCAGCTACTTGAGCACCGCCGGTTTTGTCGATTGGGATACCGATGTAATGGGCCTCGACCTGTACATCTGATGCGGCTGCCTTATTACCTCGGCTGCCCGTCCTGGAGTGAAAACGCCTGGCGCGATTATCTTTATCCGCCAGATGCCAAGCCCGCTGACTTCCTGAATCTCTATTCCCAAGTATTCAACGCCGTAGAAGGCAATACGACCTTCTACGCGAGCCCGGCTGCCAGCACCGTGCAGCGCTGGGCCGAAATCATGCCCGAACACTTTCGCTTCACCGCCAAGTTTCCCGGCGACATCAGCCACGGCGGTGACCTGCGCGAGCAACTGACCGCCGCCGACACCTTCCTGCAATTGCTCAGCCCGCTCGGTGAACGGGTTTCGCCCCTGTGGCTGCAACTGTCGAAAAGCTTCACGCCACACCGATTGCCCGAACTGGCCGGCTTCATCGATGCACTTGAGCGACCGCTGGCCGTTGAAGTGCGGCATGACGAGTTCTTTGCCAAAGGCGATAGCGAGCGCCGGCTCAATCGTCTGCTGCTGGATCGGGGCGTAGAACGCATCTGCCTTGATCCGCGAGCCCTGTTCAGCTGCACGTCGACCGATCCTTCGGTCCTCCACGCCCAATCGAAAAAGCCCAGGGTGCCGCCACGTCCGGCAGCGTTTACCCAGTTTCCGCAGGTGCGTTTCATCGGCCATCCGCAGCTTGAGGCGAACGATTCGTTTCTGGAGCCGTGGGTCGAGAAAATCGCCTTGTGGATCGAAGAGGGCCGCACGCCCTACATCTTCCTGCACACTGCCGATAACTTGCTGGCGGCCAAACTGGCGCAACGTTTTCACGCAAAACTGATGCTGCGTTTGCCTGGCTTGCCGCCGTTGCCTGAGCTATACAGAGAACCCGCCGCCGAGCAACTTGGCTTGCTCTGAGGCGGATTCGTTCCCTTTTTCAGGAGCCTGCCAATGGATGCGCAAACCCTTCGAGCCCAGGTGTTCAAAGCACTGCACGAACGCGAGGGCGCTTTTGTCATTCCCAATCCGTGGGACGCCGGCTCGGCGAAGATGCTCGCCAGCCTGGGTTTCGAGGCGCTGGCGACTACCAGTGCCGGTTATGCCTTTTCCAACGCACGCCCTGATGGAGGGTTGACGCTCGACGATACGCTGGCGAACGTGCGGGCGATTGTCGCGGCCACCGATCTGCCGGTGGCAGTGGATCTGGAAAACGGTTTCGCGGACGACCCGGCTGAGTGTGCACAAAGCATTTTGGCGGCCGCGGCGGCCGGTGCGGTCGGGGGCTCGATCGAAGATGCCACCGGTCGTGAAGACGCGCCGATCTACTGTTTCGAACATGCCGTGGCGCGCATTGAAGCCGCCGTCGCAGCGGCTCGCAGCCTGCCTTTCCCTTTTATGCTGACCGCCCGTGCCGAGAATTTTCTGCACGGCAATCCTGACCTGGCCGATACCATTCGCCGTTTGCAGGCGTTCGCCGAAGCGGGCGCCGACGTGTTGTACGCGCCGGGGCTGCGCAGCGCTGAAGACGTGTTGGCGGTGGTCCGCGCCGTGGCGCCGAAACCGGTCAACGTGTTGATGTCCGGGGGGCTCAAATTGACGGTGGAGCAATTGAGCGAGATGGGCGTCAAACGCATCAGCGTCGGCTCGGCCCTGGCCTTGGCGGCCTACGGCGAGTTTTACCGCGCGGCCGAAGAGATCAAGACGTCGGGCACCTTTGGGTTCACGTCACGGTCGATGCCATACGCCAAGGCCAATCAATTGTTCAAAGGCTGACGATGCGGTTTCGGTGGTGGCTGTTGTTGATGCTGTTAATGATCGGTGCGGCGGGCGTGAGCGTCTGGCGCGGCTGGATCTCGCCGCCACCCCAGTGGAACCCTTGGGCGCCGCTGGACGTGAAGGCCGCCCCGAACTTTCTGACGCGCTATAAACTGATGCGCCTGCGCGATGATCCGCAATTGTGTGATCAGGCCTTGAGCAGCTCCGGTTTACGCGTTGCGCATCAGGCCGACAGCCCCGGCGCGACGTGCCCGTTGATCAACACCTTGCGTGTCCAGGGCGGCGATGTGGGGTTGAGCAGCAGTTTTCTCGCCAGTTGCCGTTTGGCGGTGTCGTTTGCCCTGTTCGAGCACCACGCCCTGCAACCCGCCGCGCAAGCGGTGTATGGGCAGCCTGTCAGCCGGGTCGATCATCTTGGCAGCTTCGCCTGTCGCAACGTTTATGGCCGCGAAAACGGCAGGCGAAGCCAGCACGCCAGCGCCGATGCGCTGGACATCGCCGGTTTCCGCCTGGCGGATGGTCGCTCCATCAGCGTGCTCAAGGATTGGCCCAAGGATAATCAGGACGCCCAGTTTCTGCGCCAGGTCCGCGATGGCGCCTGTGGCGTGTTCAGTGTGGTGTTGAGCCCGGACTACAACGCCGCCCATCGCAATCACTTTCATGTCGATGTCGGGCCGTGGTGGGTGTGTCGCTGAGGGCTTTTGTTGAAGGTCAGGCGGCGATGCGCAGATTTTGCAGGACGATCGGGCGAGCCCAGCCGGTATCGAAATCGAAATGTTTTTGTTGCTCGACCAATTCTTCGGGGGAGAACGGCGGGAACGGTTTGTCCAGCAGGTCGAGTTCGAATTCGGCGATCGGCAAGTGCAGAGAACGCGGTTGTGGTGCCGGGCCGGCTTCTGGCGCAGGCTGGCCGGCGGTGAGCACGATCGGCCGCACCCAGCCACTTTCAAAGTCTTGTTGCTTCTGCTGGGCGACGATTTCTTCAGCCGGGAACGGCGGGAAAGGCTTGTCGGCCAGGTCCATTTCGAACTCGGCAATCGGCAGGAACAGCGGCTCGGGTGGTTTGACTTCGGTTTCTTTCACATCGCATTCGCGTTGGCTGACGATGTGCGCCAGCAGTTCGCTGCCGACGGTCGGCTCCACCGGGCTTTCGAGATCAACCGGAGGAAACGTGCCACACGCCGGCACCACATCCGTCGACTGTTCGGCCAGGGCCTGGGCAAAAAAATCCTGCCACAGGTGACTGACGCCGCTCAGTGCCTGGGAATTTCGCAGGCCATAATCGCCATGACGCGATATGTAGCCTACGGATGTGGATTGAATGCCTGACATTTTTCTCGGTCGACGCTCAGCTCTGGCAAAATGCTCGTTAGTTTTGTTATCGGCCGTTTTTGCCGATCATTAATTTTTTGAGCGTGTTTCCCCATGATTGAGCAACCTGCGGCCTGCCGCATCCACGTCGAGGCCTCAGCCCCGGCGTTCCAGCCACAAGCCGAGCAGTGGGCCGAACGCCTGGGCTTGCCTTTGCACGTGGATGACGGCGAGTTTGCCTTGCAGGTGGGCGAACAAGGTTTGCAGCTGCAGCAACTGGGGCCGGACGCACCGGGGCCGGTGCGGGTGGACTTCGTCGAGGGCGGCGCGGCGCATCGACGGTTGTTCGGCGGTGGCACTGGGCAAATGATCGCCAAGGCGGTGGGCATCGCCCAGGGCGTGCGTCCGCGTGTGCTGGATGCCACGGCGGGGCTGGGCAAGGATGCGTTCGTGCTGGCGAGCCTTGGCTGCGAGATGAGCCTGATCGAGCGTCAGCCGCTGATTGGCGCGTTGCTTGAGGATGGACTGGCCCGTGGCGCGGAGGATTTCGACGTGGCGCCAATCGTGGCGCGGATGAAGTTGCTCAAGGGCAACTCAATCGAGGTCATGCGCAACTGGGAAGGCGAGCCGCCGCAAGTGATCTACCTCGACCCGATGTTTCCGCACCGTGAGAAAACGGCGTTGGTGAAGAAGGAAATGCGTCTGTTCCGGCCGTTGGTCGGCGATGATCCCGATGCGCCGGCACTGCTCGAGGCCGCATTGGCACTGGCCAGCCATCGGGTGGTGGTCAAGCGTCCGCGCAAGGCACCGTGTATTGCCGGACCCAAGCCCAGTCATGCGCTGGACGGCAAATCCAGTCGGTATGACATTTATCCGAAGAAAGCGCTCAAGCCGTAAGACCGCGTTGCACCATTCGCGGGCAAGCCTCGCTCTTACAGGGTCTGCGTTAAACCTGTCGGAGCGAGGCTTGCC
>NZ_JASCOM010000193.1:0-11283 GCF_029959925.1 Pseudomonas sp. PS02303 | reverse complement strand
GAGCAGGCTCGCTCCCCCAGAATTTGTGTCAAACACGCTATTTGTGAACGACACCAAACCTGTGGGAGCGAGCCTGCTCGCGAAGACGTCATCAGCCATCGCACAGGACTGGCTGAATACCAGCGAAAAAAGTGAGCGGTAGGGTCCAGACTCCTACAACCATTAAACAAACCTGACCAATCACCCGAAACCGCTCATTCCAACAGCCCGAAAACGTTTGTTGCCAGCCGTTACATCCCCCCCTACCATCCACCGTCAACGGGTGCAGCGGAGCTGCCCGATAAAACCCGAATTCAAGGAACCAGAATGAGCCAGCGTATCCATCGCCCCATCGACACCCCTCTGCGTTCAGGCCTGAACCGCGATGAACTGTGGGAGGCCCACGACAAAGGCCTCATCAAATGCTGGGAAATCGGCCGCCAACGCGCCGCCCGTTTCCCCGAACTCGCCCAACGCTGCCTCGTCGGTGAGTTGCCGGTGCTGGGCTGGAAAGGTGGCGTGAGTCGCAGCCTGAAGAAACTCGAAAAGTACGGATCCCTCAAATACCTGGCCCAGTGGCAGGGTTTGCGTGGGGAGGATCTGGATGTTGATCTGGGTGAAGAGCGGCCTCTGACGTGTTCGCGGACGAGGATGGTGGTGACGTTTACGCCGGACCGGTCGAAGTACTTCAATCAGGTGGCCGAAGTCGAAGTCTGAGTTGGCGGAACCTGGTCTCTTTGCATCATCCGTCTGACAAACACCTCTGGAGTGTCCGATGAACACTGAAGCGTTGATCCAGAACATCAAGACCCCGACGTTGACGGTCGCCTACGAAGAACACGGCCCTGCCACCGGCGACCCGATCCTCCTCCTTCACGGCTTCCCTTACTCTCCACGCGGCTACGACGAAATCGCCCCGGCCCTCGCCGCTCGGGGCTACCTCGTTATCGTTCCGTACCTGCGCGGCTACGGCCCGACCCGCTTCAACAGCCCCGACACCCTGCGCTCCGGCCAGCAAGCTGCCCTCGCCCAGGATCTGCTGGACTTGATGGACGCGCTGGCCCTCCCGAAGGCCGCCCTTTGCGGCTACGACTGGGGCGGTCGGGCGGCGTGCATCGTCGCGGCGCTTTGGCCGGAGCGGGCTCGCTGTCTGGTGACGGGCGATGGCTACAACCTGCAGAATATTCCCGGCTCCACCCAGCCACAGGCCCCGGAAACCGAGCATCGCCTCTGGTATCAGTATTACTTTCACACCCCGCGCGGTGTCGAGGGCCTGACGAAAAATCGCCGGGACTTGTGCGAATTGCTCTGGAAATTATGGTCACCGACCTGGGCCAAAGGTCCTGAGCGCTACCCACTGAGCGCGCCGGCCTTCGACAACCCGGATTTCGTCGAGGTGGTGATTCACTCGTACCGTCACCGCTTCATGTACGCGCCAGGGGACCCGGCACTGGCGTGGATGGAAGAAGCGCTGACCCGGCAACCGTCGATCAGCGTCCCGACGATTTCCCTGTGTGGTGCCGACGATGGCGTCGGACCGGCCGAGGAGATTGATGAGGACATCGAACATTTCACCGGGTTTTATGAGCGGCGAGTGCTGGCGGGCGTCGGCCACAACATTCCCGAAGAAGCACCCGAAGCGACGCTCAAGGCATTACTGGATCTGCTTCAGCGCTGACAGAAAACCGCTCGCGATAGGCTTGCGGCGTTACGCCCATGGCCCGCAGAAAACTGCGGCGAAGCGTTTCTTCACTGCCGAACCCGCACTGCACCGCCACCCGTTTGATCGGCAGACCGGTATCACTGAGCAAGCGTCGCGCGGTCTCGACCCGGATCAGCTCGATGGCCCGCGCCGGCGTCTGGCCGGTGTCGGCGCGGTAATGGCGAACGAAGCTGCGTTCGCTCATGCCGGCCTGCAAGGCGAGTGTCGGAATGCCCAGGTCCATGGTGAGATTTTCGCTGATCCAGGCATGAAGTTCATCGAACCGGCTGCCTTCCTTTTGCAGAGACAAGGTCACGCTGAACTGCGACTGACCGCCCGGGCGCTTGAGGAACACCACCAGTTGCCGAGCGACGTCCAGGGCCATGGTGCGACCGAGATCCTCTTCGACCATCGCCAATGATAGATCGATGCCGGCCGTAACGCCGGCCGAGGTCCAGACCGGGCCGTCATTGATAAAGATCGGGTTGGGCTCGACCCGCAACCGGGGATGTTTCTGCGCCAATTGCTCGCAACGGGTCCAGTGAGTCACCACACGCCGACCGTCAAGCCAACCACTGGCCGCCAGCAAGAACGCCCCGGTGCACACCGATGAAACCCGCCGACATGCCGTCGCATGTTCACGCACCCAGGCCACCAGCGATTCATCCTCCGCCGCCGCGTAGACACCCCAACCACCGGCGATGATCAAGGTGTCGCTGCCTTGCTCGGGCAACGGCTCGGCTAACAGCGCCAGCCCCGCCGACGACATCACCACCCCGCCACCGTTGGCAATTACCGTCGGCGCGTAGGGCGCCGGCAAGCCTTGTTGACGGGCGATGTCGTTGGCCGACGCAAACACCTGCAACGGCCCGGTGACGTCGAGCAATTGCACATTGGCGAACGCGAGCACATGAATGGTTTTTGGCATATTGGCGTAATTCGTGGGGTTATTGGCGTATACGCCAGATCCTACGAGCCTAAAGTGAAGCCGTCCACCCACCTCATGAGAAAACACCATGACGTTGCAGATCGGTTTTCTGTTGTTTCCACAGGTTCAACAACTGGACCTCACCGGCCCTTACGACGTGCTGGCCTCGCTGCTGGACGTGAAGGTGCATCTGATCTGGAAGGACCTGGTGCCGGTTACTTCGAGCACCGGGCTGGTGCTGAAGCCGACCACGACCTTCGATGATTGCCCGCCACTCGATGTGATCTGCATTCCCGGGGGCAGCGGCGTCGGGCCGTTGATGGAGGATGAGCAGACATTGGCGTTTATCAAGGCCCAAGCGGCTAACGCGCGTTATGTCACGTCGGTGTGCACCGGCGCGCTGGTGCTCGGCGCGGCCGGTCTGCTGAAAGGCAAACGCGCGACCACGCACTGGGCTTATCACGAATTGCTGGGGCCTTTGGGGGCAATACCGGTGAAGGATCGCGTCGTGCGCGACGGCAATCTGCTGACCGGTGGCGGGATTACCGCAGGGATCGATTTTGCCCTGACCCTGGCGGCCGAGTTGTTCGATAAGGACACGGCCGAGCTGGTGCAGTTGCAGCTGGAATACGCGCCGGCACCGCCGTTCCAGTCCGGCAGCCCCGAAACAGCGCCGCCGAGCGTATTGGCAGAAGCGCATCGGCGGGCGGCGCCATCCCTGCAGCAAAGGGCGCAGATCACTGGACGGGCGGCGGCCAGGCTGTAGCAGTACTTTTCGACAGGCGAAAAAAAACCCGCTTCGGCGGGTTTCTCAAGACCATTTTCGACATCCTGTCGGCAGCCATCCTGGCCAATGGTCGATCATCCCTGATCCTGAGCACTCCCTGTGCTTCAGTTGATGGATCCAGAATAAGCGCAATGGTGAAGCACCAAAAGACGACATACCCGTCAGCCGGTGTAAGCCTTTGACCATAAGATCAAAAATCCACACGAACACTACAGTTTTCAAAAGGCGAAAAAAAACCCGCCGAAGCGGGTTTTCCCAAGACCATATCGACTCCCTGTCGGCAGCGAATCCTTGCTAATGGTCGATCATCCGTGATCCTGGAGCACTTCCTGTGCTTCAGTTGATGAGGCTAGATTACGCTTCGGATCCAATGTGCAATAGACGACATAGCTACCATCGCGTGTAAGACATTCGCTATACCCGCCCTTCCGAAAACCCTTAGACGCGTCAGCCAACCAGCATGAAAGCCGCGAGTTCAGCGGCCTGCAGCTGTCCTTGCGCCGCAAGCTCATCCTTATCCTCGAGAAACCAGGCCGCCGACAACCCGGCAAACGCCAACACCCATTGCAGCAGCCGTTGACGCTCCAGCCCCGCGGCCTGAGCCACGACCTCGATTTGTTTTTTGAAGCGCTGCGGATCATTAGCCGTCGGCAAATCGGGATTGCAGATCAGGTTGGCGTAGTCGAACCCGCGCTCGCCGATCACCCGTTTCGGATCGATAGCGAGCCAGCCTCGCGGGCCGAAATCCAGAACATTGTCGTGATGCATATCGCCGTGCAAAACCACCACATCCTGCGGCTCGGCGAGCAGCGCTTCGGCGGCTTTCAGACTGAGCAAGTAAGTGCCGCCCTGCTGTTCGGCGGCCATGTGCAAGGAAGCGAACCATGACGATAAGGGAATCAGGGGCGGCGGCGATGATGAACGCGGGGCGTGTAAACGAGCCAGCGCTGTGCACAGTATCCGGCTGGCCTCGTCATCCTGGCCGTTGAGCGCCATGTGCATCAGCGATCGATCGCTCTCGGCACGTTCCAGCACCAACGCATCGCCATGATGAGCGTAAACCCGTGCGGCGCCCTCGCCGTCCCACCAGGTCATCAGCAGATTGCCGAACTTTTCCTCGGCATCGACGGCGACCTTCAACATGGCCGGCAAATCACCCATCCGTACCGGCAGCAAACAACTGCCGGGCGTGATGATCGGTTCGCCGTCCGGCACCAGGGCCCAGCGTTTCAACCAGGTTTCAAACATGCAGCCTTTACTCTTCCTGACGCTCGTGAGCCTTGGCGCCGGTTTTCAGAAATTCTTCGATATTGCTCATCTGCTCATCCCAGCCACGGCTGTCCATACGGAACGCCTTGAGCCTGCGCGTCTGCGGGATGTGATCAAAACCGGACTCGGTGACCTTCAGCAACGTGCCCTCATCCATGTCTTCGAGCTCGAACTTCACCAACGTGGTGGGTTCCTGGGAATAATCGGTGTCCGGCTCCACCGCATAGGGATGCCAGCGAAACGAAAACACCCGCTCCGGCTCGACCCGCTCCACCAGCACATTCCACAGCAGGTACTCATAACCCGGGTAAGTAATCTGCCCCTGCGTCCATTCACCGGCGACAAAGCGCTTGCCCTCCAGCGCCACGCCAAACCACTGCCCGAAGGCCTCGGCATTGGCCAGCACGCGCCACACCTGCGAGCGCGGTACTTTGAGCAGGATTTTCCTTTCGATGCGATCTGATGCTGGGTTCATAAGTCACCTCCTGTACTGAACAGTAGGCCTGTAAGACCACAAGACCAACCTTAAAGTTGTATCAAGGGGGCGTTGTTATCAAGCATGTCTGAAATATTCGGCTGCATTTCCAGTGGGAAGTTCTGGCTCGCAGCCGAATGCCTGGCACAGTACGCGGACCGTTGACGCAGGCAAGCCCCTTGGCTAAAGAGGTTACACCTGACTTCATTATTGGTTGACCACCCTCTTCGCTACACTGCATCTCAACGTTTACCCATCACAGCGAGAATCACTATGCACCCACGCTTCCTCCTGGCCCTGACCCCTTTGCTGTTCACCACCGTCGCCCACGCGGCGGACTGTGACAACGCCACCGACCAGGCCACGATGAATCAATGCGCGGCGCAGCAGCACAAGGCGACGGACAAAGAGTTGAATGCGCTTTACCAGCAGATCACCCAGCGCTTGAAGAGCAACCCGGACAGCAAAAAGCTGCTGCTCGGGGCACAGCGTTCGTGGATTGCGTTTCGGGATGCCGAGTGCAAGTTCGCGAGTGCCGGGGTGGAAGGCGGGAGTGTGTATCCGCTGATCTACAGCAACTGCGTGACTGAATTGACCAAGGCGCGGGTGGAGACTTTCAAGAATTATCTGAAGTGCCAGGAAGGGGATATGGGTTGCCCGGTACCTGGGGTGTAACACTTCGGTGACGCTGAGGGCCTCTTCGCGGGCAAGCCTCACGCCTACAGGTTCGCAGTGATCGCACTATTGGGTGCGAGGCGACCGTGTAGGAGCGAGGCTTGCCCGCGAAGGCGTCAGTTCAGACGCCACACGTTACCGGACAAATATCTGCGCCGTCGTGATCGCCATATCCCCCCCCGGCAACTTGATGTTGCCGATCTGTTTCATGCTTTCCGGATCAAAGATCGCCACATCATTAAACGTCCCCGCCAGGTAGATCTTGCTGCCGTCCTTGTTGAAGGAAATGCAGTAGTAGGAATGATCCAGCGTTGCCGCCTGGAGCATTTTCTTCTCCTTGATGTCGTACTTGGCCAGGCGGTTGAGCACGCCGAACATCAGGTTCGGATCCTTGGGCGAGCGCATGCCGCTGAAGTAGATTTCCGTCAGAGGGCCGAAGTCGGTGGTTTCGGTCTTGCCGGTTTTCAGGTCGATGCTGAACAGCCCGTAGAGGTATTCAGCGGTGGCCGGATCCTGTTTCTTGTCCTTGAATTTCGCGGCGGTGTAGAGCAGGGAGAAATCATGGCGATAGGTCTGCTGGTTCCACACGTAAAGCACGTCCGGCGCGCTGTAGTTCGCCCGTTTCCAGTGACGACTGGGGATCAGCACGTCGAACTTGCCGGTCTTCACGTCGACCTTATAGACATCCGCCCCCGCCACGTACAGCGTGCCGTCGTCACCGCTCTGCATGATGGTCAGCTGCCGTGGCGCCGGGAAACTGCGCACGGGCTTGGCGTCCATGCCGGCGTCGGTGGCATAGACATCGAGCCGCGGTTGCTGCACTTCGTAGCGGTCGTTGAGCATCAACGTCGGGTTGGCGATGGCAAACAGTTCCTTGCCGTCGTGGCTGAGGGTAAAAGCGAACATCGACTTCGCTTTCTCCCCAGGTTTCTGGGTGATGCTGGCGTGGAACACTTGCTTGCAGCTGTCCAGCTCGACGCCGTAGACATCCGCGTAGTGATTGTTCAGCACGTAAGCGGTCTTGCGATCCGGCGATAACTGCACAGTGCCTGGACCGAAGGCGTCCGGCATCTTGCAGGTCTTGAACAAGGTGTCCGTCGCCAGGTCGAGCACGTGCAGGTTGTTCGGGTAATTGGTGGTCACCATGTACTCGTGACCCGCTTGTAATGCAGTGTTTTCATCGGCCAGAACGTTGATTGAACAGACGCTCAGGACGGCGAACGCGGCCAGGCCGCAGGCTTTAATGCGATGCATGCTGGAATCCTTCTTCATGTCCGATCACTTGTCTTTCGGGAAGACAGTGCCGAGGTTGCGCCAGTTGTCGTTGGACGCCTGGGCATCCTTGTTCCAGTCCGGGTAGGTGCTCATCATGTCGGGCACCTGGGCAGGCCACCAGCAAGGGTCGGAGCAGCCATACAGGTCGGCTTCCATCGGCTGGCACAGCGACGACACCCCGCCAAACGCATCGATTTCCCAACCCGGGTCAGTGGTCGAGGCACAGCCCGCGACAGAGCTCATCGCCACCACTTCTTCGATACGGTTTTCGGCCGCGGCCTCATCCAGTTTCAACGCTTTGTTATTGATTGCCTTGAGATGTTTCATATCAGTGAGCCTTGCGCGGAGTGATGTAGCTGCTGATAAACGCAGGGTTGTGGGCCATGATCCGGGTGTAGACCTCGATGCCGAAGTCGACCCAGTCACGCATCAGTTCGCAGTAGTGATAGGTCGGGTGGGTCGGGTCGCCGTACCGGGCGTAACTCTCGTGGTAGCAGCCGCCGGAGCACAGGTTGCGGATCTGGCAGTCTTCGCAGCCGGTGTTGGTACGGTCCAGGCGCTGGGACAGGAAGTCATTCAACTCCACCTGTTTTACACCGCTGTGGACGTTGCCGAAGGTCGGCAGGCTCGACCCGGTAAAGCGATGACACAGGTTCAGTTCGCCCTTGTGATCCACTGCCAGCATCTTCAGGCCCGCGCCGCAAGGCAGGGCTTTTTTGTGACCTTCGTGGATGTCGGTGATCAGCTGGTGCAGATTGGAGAAACCGATGTTGCGGTGTTCCAGAGCCGCTTCCAGGTAACGCCGACCAAGTCTCTTCATGCTGGCGAAGACTTCGATCAGCTCGTCGCTGGAGAGGTTGAAGGTGCTGATGTCGCCGGAGGTCACCGGGGCAAAGCCGACCTCGGCAAAACCCAGTTCGTTGAACAGGTGATCCCAGATGGTTTCGACGTCGGTGACGCCGGTGGTCAACGTGACCCGGGCACCCACCGGACGGCTGTTGTAGCGCGACAGCAGCATCTCGGCCTTGCGCCGTACCACGTCGTAAGTGCCCTGCCCGCCCACGGTGATGCGGTTGCGGTCGTGCACGGTTTTCGGTCCGTCGATACTGACTGACAGGCCAAAACGGTGGGCATTCAGGTAGTCCACGGTCTCTTCAGTGAGCAGCGTCGCGTTGGTGGTCATGACGAACTCGACGAACTTGCCCGCCTCGCGGAAGCGCTTCTCGCAATAGTCGACCATGTACTCGATCAGCTTGCGATTACTCAGCGGCTCGCCACCGAAAAACACCACGGTGAAGCGCTCTTCATCCGGCGATTCGCGCAGCAGCATTTCCACCGACGCGACGGCTGTTTCGACGTCCATTTTCTTGCCGGCCGACGGCTTGTCGAGGTCTTCCTTGTAGCAGTAGGTGCAGCTCAGATTGCAGCCGGTGTTGACGTTGAGCACCACGGTATTGATCGCCGTGCGCTCGACCCGTTTGGTGCCGATGTCCGGGGTCAGCGGCGAGCCGTCGCTGACCAGTTCCAGGGACATCAGCTCGCGCAGGGTCTCAGTGATTTCCTCGCCGTTGAAACGCGAGGCCAGGCGCTGGATCAGGTCCTCCGACGAACAGCCGGGACCACGCAAGGTATCGATGATGGTGCCCGTCAGCTCATCGCTGGCGAACAGCGAACTGCTGGGGATGTGAAACAGCATGCGGTCGGCATCGACGTGCACTTCGTGCAGGTTCCGTTCGACCAGATTCAAAATAGCGCCCATTGCAACCTCCTGTGCAAACCCCGTTCTACGGGGCCTGCGGTCATTCCGAAAAAGTGTCTGAAGCCTTAGGGATCAGCCAACTCATGGAATGGGTGGATTGTTCCAGCGTTGCACGGTGACGATCATGTGGCCTTCGCCGGTCAGGGATTTCCCTGCGTCGTCGACGGCGGCGATCACCTTGAGGTTGCCGGCATTGTTGGTGGACATCTTGCGTTGCGGGTTCGGCCCGGCATCGCCCGGTGTGAACACGCCGCTGTCGGCCTGCATGGTGCCGGCGAACTTGACGTCTTCGTCTTCCTTGGCGCGATCGTCGAAGGCTTCGACCGACCACTGCGCCGGGAACACGCCGATGCGATACGGCTTGCCATCTGCACCCTTGCCCCAGGCTTCGGCATCGAAACGGCCCTGGACTTTCGGCGTCGAACCACCGCCCTCGCCGATCCGTGCCACCGAGAACTCGGGCACGACTTTGACTTGGTTGATCTTGCTGTAGACCGACAGGGTCGGGCCTTTCAGCGTGCCAACGGTGACGTTGCGCAGCCCCGGCTGGGCGTTGCCGGCCGCCTTGAGTTTGACCTTGATGCGATCAGGGCTTTGCTCGACGACTTCCACCACGTCCACGCCTTTGCCGAAGTTCGGTTTACCGGTGAGACCGCTGCCGATCAGGGTCACTTCAGTTTCGGTACCTGCCTTCAGATAACCCGGCTGCACCGCCAGCAAACGACTGCTGCCGTGTTTGGTGGCGACGAAGTCCAGACCGCGCTCATCGTGCTCGGCCTCGAACATCCGCCCCTGCATGGCATTGCCCTGGGCCGCGAACACCTGGCGCATGGTCACGCCGTCGATGGTCACGTTGCCGCGCCATTCGTAACCGGTGTAGAGAATCGCGCTGCCCTCGCCATTGAACGGGCTGCCGTCGGCGTATTGGCCTTTGACGCCGACCTTGAAGGTGTCGCTGCCATCGGCGGTGACGCTCATCACGCCGGCCAGTTCGCCTTTACCCGGCAAGTGGCCGCTGAAGCTCCAGTCGCCGACCAGCGACTCGGCTTTCGGCGCGCTGCCCAGCCATTTTTTCCAGGCCGGGTTATCCAGCGGGTAACGCTTGGCCAACAGCGGCACCATGTCTTTTCGAGCCAGGTCGAACCAGTCGCGGTCACGAGACAGCGCCTGGTATTCCAGTGACGGCCATTGGCCGAGGTGGAAGTTCACCAGGCGCTCCCATTCCTGGGCCGGACGCCGTTGCAGGGCAACCCGCGCACCGGAGTGGCAGCGGCCGCACATCTGACTGGTCTGATCGTCGAACTTCTCGACGGTATTGAGTCGGCGCTCCAGCGCATAGCGCACGCCATCGGTTTCACTCGGCGCCAGGCCTTGGGTGTCGGCCAGGTATTTGACCAGAGTGCGGCGGTCGTCATCGCTGATCTGCAAACCGTGCATGGTCTGCATCCGGGCGATGCTCATCAGCCAGCCTTCCGGGGTTTTTCGCTGGTGGCTGATGCGGCTCAGGGCATTGTCAGCTTCGGGGGTGTGACAGCCCTGACAGGTTTCCTTGAGGATGGTCTGGGCGTCGCGGGCTGCCAGGCTGTATGGCGAATGCAGCGCCACACACGCGGCCACGGCCAGCAGACTGGCGCTCAGGCCTGATCGGAGTCTTCTCTTCATCAACGTCGAACCTCGCACAGTGCTTTCTTATTTTTGTGGCTTATCGTTTTTATGGTTTCTGCCGTCGGCGGCGCACCGCTGACGGAGGCAAGAGAAACGTCTGCAATGAGCAATACACGGAGCGTGCCAGCTTGACGACAGCCTTTCTTATCAAGTACTTACACGAAGACAAGGCCCGCGAATCGAGGCTGGGCGGGTTCGCCTGCGTCTAATATCGCGACAGGTGTTGCAACCTGAGACAAGCATAGATGCCCCGGCCGGAACAGTTCATCGCCCGACGATTGACGGCCATTGCAGGCGGGTGCGAAATGGTGATTCACCGATTGCCAGTCAGGGGAAAACAAAATGGCAAGCATCACTGTCCTGGCGGGGGACTTTCTGCAGGGTGATGGAGAGTACAGAGACGGCGTTTTTACCCTTAGAACGTCGCTGCACCCGTGGCCCGGCATCACCCTCCCGCTCTCAGCGTTCAAGCGTGTGGAAGTCGCTAACCAGGAATCGATCAACAACATCAAGGACGCCATCGGCTTCGGCGTGGCGGGCGCGATGTTGCTGGGGCCCATCGGCGCCCTCGCCGGGTTCATGTTGGCCGGCAAGGAGACCGAAGTGACCTTTCTGGCGACGCTCAATGATGACAAAAAGCTGTTGGCTGCCGTAGATGGCGCCACGTTTGAAGAGATTTCGCGGAAGATACATTCCTGATCCGCCACTTCCCCGCAACACTTGGGTGTTTCGGGGGGCGCCGGGTGAAAGGGCCAAAGTCGAGGAAAAT
>NZ_JASCOM010000192.1:0-11545 GCF_029959925.1 Pseudomonas sp. PS02303 | reverse complement strand
CTGCAGGAGAGAGGCTTGCCCGCGAAGAGGCCCGCCAAAACGCTACAAAAAATCAGTTCAAACCCAATTTCCCACGCAATGTGGAAAGGTCTTCAGCCAACGTATTCACCGGCCCAACCAACGCCTTGCGGTCGTTCTCTTTCACCTTGTCATACGTCTCGAACCCACCATCCCCGGTTTTGTACTTCGCCAGAATCTTGTTCACGCTGGCAAAGTTCTTGTCGACCTTGGCAATAAACGCCGCGTCCTGCTTTTCGATCTGCGGACGGAACAGGTCGACGATTTTCTTCGCGCCGTCGATGTTGCCCTGGAAGTCATACAGGTCAGTGTGGCTGTAGCGGTCTTCTTCACCGGAGATCTTGGTGGCCGCCACTTCTTCAAGCAAGGCAGCGGCGCCGCCCACGACTTTCTCGGGCGGGAAGGTCAGGCCGGCGACGCGGGTTTGCAGGTCTTTGACGTCTTTGTTCAAGCCATCGGCCAGTTCATCGAGACCCTGGGTGCTGTTTTGCGAGAACAGCGAATATTCAATGCGGTGGAAACCGGTGAAATCTTCGGCCTTCACGCCTTTTTCGTGGTCATCAACGCGTGAGTCGATGGACGCATCGAGGTCGCTGAACAGCTCGGCAATCGGCTCGATCGATTCGTAGAAAACCCGGGTCGGTGCGTACAGTTTCCTGGCGGTGGCCAAGTCGCCTTTTTTCACTGCATCGGTGAACTGCTGTGTGTGGCTGGCCAGCTCATCCAGTTGCTCGGTGACATAGATTTTGTAATCCGAAATCGGCTGCACCAGCTCCAGCGGCGCCGTCGCCGCGAAAGCCGACAGCGGGGTATTGAGCAAGCCTAGGGTCAGCAATAACGCGAGGGGCGACTTTTTCATGGGACGGTTCCGTATGGGGGTTGTTCAGGTGTTTGTTTTGGGTGAGGTAGCGTCAAGCAGCGAGCGACCGATGAAGTCCTGGTCGCCCATCACACCCGGCAGGGTGAAGAAGTAACCGCCGCCGACCGGCTTGAGGTATTCCTCCAGCGGCTCGCCGTTGAGTCGGGTTTGGACGGTGATAAAACCTTTGTCCAGATCGGCCTGGTAGCAGATGAACAACAAACCCATGTCCAACTGACCGTTCTTGTTCACGCCGTTGGAGTAGTTGAACGGCCGGCGCAGGATCAGGTTGGCCTGGGTCGCAGCAGTGCGCGGGTTGGCCAGGCGGATATGCGCGTCGAGTTTGGTCAGTTTGCCTTGCGGGTCCTTGGCGTAGTCCGGAACTTCAGTTTCATGGGCGCCGCCCATGGGCGCGCCGGTGGCTTTTATGCGGCCGAGAATGCTTTCCTGTTCCTGCAAGGGCGTGCGGTCCCAGCGCTCGACGAAGTTGCGGATGATCCGCACCGCCTGATAGCTGCCATTGGCGGCCCACGCCGGTTCGTCGCTGCCCGGTTGCACCCAGACGAGGCTGTCCATGGCCTTGGCGTCGTTGGAGTCCGGGTTCGCCGAGCCGTCGCGAAAACCGAGGAAATTGCGTGCGCTCTGCGCCGGCACACCGGGTTTCGCCGGGGCCTGGGGCGGCACGCTGCCTTCCTGTTTCCAGCGCACCAGCAGCAGGTCCGGCAGGTTTTTCACAATGTCGCGCAGGGCGTGGATGTTGGTGTCGGTGGTGTTGGCGCAAAACTGCAGGCTCAGGTCGCCGTGGCAGCAATCGGCGTCCAGAGCATCGTTAGGAAAACCGACCATGCGGCTCAACCGTTTGGGCTTGGCCGCGGCCAGGCCGAAGCGCTCGTCGAACAGCGACTCGCCCACCGATACGGTGATGGTCAGGTTGTCCGGCGTGACCACCGGGCCGAGGATGCCCGAATCCACCGGCGGCAGTTTCGGATCGACTTGCGCCACCGGTCCGCCCTGCATCAGGAACGCGATGCGCTCGTTGAGGGTGCGGAACAGCCGTTCCAGGTCCTCGCGATCACTGGCCAGCACATCAAACGACACCAGCATGCCTGATGCCGGGCGCGGAGTGACGATGCCGGTCTGGTGCTTGCCGTGGAACGCGTGGCGGTCTTCGGTCTTGTCGCTGCTTGGTGCTTCGGTGACTTGCGCGGGGCTTGCGGCCATCGCCGGACAGCTCAGTGCGGAGCCTGCCAGCGCAACACCCGCAGCGCCCATGCCCATCAATACCCGGCGACGCTGGAGGTTGAAGTGTTCTGAATCGTTCATCGGTTTTGAGTCTTCTGCTTAAAGGCCGGAAAGGCCGAGGGCGGG
The DNA here is from genome assembly GCF_029959925.1 of Pseudomonas sp. PS02303. NCBI lineage: Bacteria > Pseudomonadati > Pseudomonadota > Gammaproteobacteria > Pseudomonadales > Pseudomonadaceae > Pseudomonas > Pseudomonas sp. PS02303. The sequence goes on along the minus strand of NZ_JASCOM010000192.1, from coordinate 9,300 downwards.
ATCGATTCCATCGAGTGTGTCGGCCAGCGCCTTGGCCTTGTCGGCGATCTGTTTACGCTGCGCGGCACTCACCGTGTCGTAGCTCGCGTAGCCGTCCTGGACCTTCAACCCATTGAGTTCGGCATCGAGGGCGGTGATCGCGCTGTCGATCTTCGGCAGCAACTCGACGGCGGACGTGGTCAGCAACGGGCGCAACAGGTCGACGACTTTGCGCGCAGCAAAGAGGTTGGCGGCGAAACCGTTCAGGTCGGTGTGGCTGTAGCGTTCTTCTTCACCGCTGCTGGCACGCACATCGGCGAGGCTGTGCAGATTGCGCGCGACAATGCTCACCAACTGTTCCGGTGGCAGCGATTGCGCGAGCAGTTGCTGTTTGAGCGTGGCGACGTCGCTGTTCAAGCGCTGGGCAACCGGTGCCAGACCGTCGAGGTTGCGTTGCTGGAACAGCGCGTACTCGATGCGGTGGAAACCGCTGAAGGCTGGATCCTGTTCGCGTTTCTCGAAGTAATCGGCGCGGGCATTGATGGCGTTGTCCAGTTCAGCCAGACGCTGGGCGGCGGGGGCGATCCGTTGATAAGCGGCGCGGGCGGGCACATACAGCGCTTGTGCCTGGCTCAGGTCGCCAGCGGCGATTGCTTGCTCAAGGGCGGCGACGGCTTTGATCAGCGCGCTGCTTTGACTGCTCAGGTACACACGGAATTCCGACAACGGCCCTACGAAGGCGACCATCGACGGCTTGGCCTTGGCGGCCGCGTCGGAGGCGGCAGTCGGAGTCACGTGCAAGGTGCCTCGCGGGTTGCTCAGCAATCCGCAGGTGATCGCATAGTCGCCGGGTAGCAGGTTGGCATTGATCACCTGGCTCAGGCCCGGCGCGATGTTTTCCCGTTCTTCGACTACCAGCACGCCGTCAAGGATCTCCCATTCCACCGCCCGGTCCGAGCGATTGACGATGCGGAAGCTGGCGCGACCCGCCGGAACGGACAGCGCATTCGGTTCGCAGCTGTGCGGGTGAATAGTCACCAGCACTTCGTCATGGTTAACCTGGCGCTTGGCCGCCGCCATTTTCGAGGCGTAGTAGAACAGGCCGCCGGCGGCGATCATCACGATCACCGAACCGGCCACCGCCCAGCGCAAGGCGCGGGGAGGCGAGGCCTGGGGAGGGGCTTGATTTGGCATGGGTGCCCTTATTGGCTGGAAACGGAAGAAGGTTGTTCAGCGGGTGCCGGGGCTGGGATGAAGAACATCACCAGCGCCACTACCAGGTAAATCAGATAGGCCCCGAGGGTGCTGACCGTCGGCGCGTCCTGGTAACCGAACATGCCGGCCAGCACCGATCCCACCGGGCCGTCCATCGGCAGCGTCGCACTGAAGTCCAAGAGCACGGTTTGCAGGTGATTCCAGACTCCGGCTTCATGCAGCGCCTGCACCGAGTTGGCGAGAATGCCCGCCGCCACCACCAGGATGAACAAGCCGGTCCAGCGGAAGAACGCGCCGAGGTTCAGGCGCATGCTGCCGGTGTAGATCAGGAAGCCGACGATGATCGCCAGGATCAGGCCGAGGAGGGCGCCGATCGGTGCCGCCGGGCCTTCGCTCTGCTGGAACACCGCGAGCAGAAAGAACACCGTCTCCAGGCCTTCCCGGGCCACGGCGAAAAACACCATGGCGATCAGTGCCGTGACCTGGTGTTTGGAGCCGGTCAGCGCGTGGTCGAGGGAGACGTGCAGCGAGTGCTTGATCGAACGCGCCACTTTGCGCATCCAGAAGACCATGGAGCTGAGAATGCCGACAGCCACCAGGCCGACCACACCTTCAAACAACTCCTGTTGTTTCTGTGGGAATTCGGCGCTCACCAGCTCCAGACAACCGCCCACCAACAAGGCCAGCGCAACGGCAAGGAAAACGCCGATCCAAACGGCGGGCATCCACTGGCCACGGCCGGTCTGCTTGAGGTAGCTGGCGATGATGCCAACGATCAACGCGGCTTCAATGCCTTCGCGCAGCATGATCAGAAAAGGAACAAGCATTCAGCACCGTCGTGGAATTAGATAGGGTGCTAAGTTGTAACATAATGACACTCATTCCCAAATGGCATTAATTGGCATTTACCTGAACCTAACCTGAACAACTCTAAAGATCACACCACCCCCTTGTAGGAGCGAGGCTTGCCCGCGAAGAACGATTACTCGGTATCAGGGCAAGACCGAGTCGCCTGCTTCGCGGGCAAGTCGGATCGCCGCACCGCTCGCTCCTACAGGATTGGGTCGCTGTGCGCTAAGATGCCGGCACTCAAACAAGATCAAGGCCCACCTCGCTCAATGTCGGAAAAAGACACCATCGCCATCCAACTGGTGCGTGAAGCCCTGTTGCAAAGCTGCGCCGCCGGAGCCGCCACCGACGAGGTATTGAACAAGGTCGGCATTGATCCGCAGCTGCTGCAAACCAGTGATGCCCGCGTTCCGGCGACGGCGTATGCACGGCTTTGGCGCTTGCTGGCCCGGCGCGGGGACGATGAGTTTTTTGGCATGGACCCGCGCAAGCTCAAATCCGGCAGCCTTGAGTTTCTCTGCCGCAGCTCGATGATCCAGCCGAGCCTGGCAGCCGGCCTGACCTCAGGCCTGAGTTTCCTGTCGTTGATGCTCGAACGCATGCCGGCGCAGCTGGTTCGTCAGCAAAGCCTGGCGGAGATCGTGTTGCTGGAAGATGAGCTGGACCCGCGCCGGGCCTTTACCTATTTCACCTACTGGATGATCGTGCACGGCGTTGCCTGTTGGCTGGCGGGGCGGCGGATACCGATTCTGGCCATTGAATTACGCTGCCCGGCGCCGGATTTCTGCGATGACTATCAGGTGATGTTCTCCGAGAACCTGCGATTCGACCGGCCCCGCACGCGGATGATTTTCTCGGCGGATTGCCTGGACCTGCCGATCAAGCGCAGCCCGGAAGAACTCAAGCGCTTCCTGGCCCATGCGCCAGCGAATATTCTGGTCAAGTACCGCGACCCGGAGAGCCTGGCGAGCCGGATCAAGCATGATTTACGCCAGTTGCCCGCCGATCAGTGGCCGGAGACCGAGCCTCTGGCGCAGCAACTGTGCATGTCGGCCTCGACCTTGCGCCGGCGCCTGGCGGAGGAAGGGCAGACCTATCAAGGGCTCAAGGACAGCGTGCGCAAGGAATTGGCCATTGTCTGGCTGGCTGAGCCGAGTATCAGCTTTGCCGAGATCGCCACGCGGCTGGGGTTTGCGGATGCGAGTTCGTTCTACAAGGCGTTTCGCAAGTGGTCGGGGTCCAATCCGGGGCATTATCGGAGTTTGATCCTTAACGAAGCGAGCTAGATACCGATCGTTCCCGCGCAGAGCGTGGGAACGATCATTGGCTACCTTGGCCAAACCAGTCAGACAACTTGATAGCTTTGACCATTGCCCCGAGCCCCGCGTGGGGTGAGTATTTCTGTGGTTTTTACGGTTCCCCCAACCTAATAAAAATACACAGGGATTCTGGCAATGCGCGATTACTTGTCTGCCACGTCACAGTTCAATTATCAGCACACCGTCGACGCCGCCCTGGCCGGCGATCTGACTGCCCTAAACGCCTGCGTCGAGTGTTGCGACCGGCATGCCTTGCCGGGGCGTATTGCGCTGTTCTGGGAAGGCCGCGACGGCGCCAGCGCCACGTATACCTTCAAGGACTTGCAGGACAAAGCCGCGTGCTTTGCCAACTTCCTTCTGGCCCAGGGCGTGAAAAAAGGCGACAAGGTCGCCGGCCTGCTGCCACGTAATATCGAATTGCTGATCACCGTCTTCGCCACCTGGCGCATCGGCGCGGTCTATCAGCCGCTGTTTACCGCCTTCGGCCCGAAAGCCATCGAACACCGACTCAGCTGCTCCGGCGCCAAAGTGGTGGTGACCGATGCGGTCAATCGCCCCAAACTCATTGAAGTCGCCGACTGCCCGACCATCGTTACCGTCGGCGGTGCGAAAGGCCAAGGCATCGTCCGTGGCGATTACAGCTTCTGGGCCGAACTGGCCAATTATTCCCCCGAGTGCGAACCGGTGTTGCTGACAGGCGAAGACCCGTTCCTGCTGATGTTCACCTCGGGCACCACCGGCCCGTCGAAAGCACTGTCGGTGCCGCTCAAAGCCATTGTCGCTTTCCAGAGCTACACCCGCGACGCCGTGGACCTGCGCCCCGAAGACGCGTTCTGGAACGTCGCCGATCCGGGCTGGGCCTACGGCATCTATTTCGGCGTCACCGGTCCCATGGCGATGGGGCATCCGATCACCTTTTACGATGGCCCGTTCACCCTCGAAAGCACCTGCCGGGTGATCAATAAATACGGGATCACCAACCTCACCGGGTCACCGACGGCCTATCGCTTGCTGATTGCCGGTGGCGACGAGTTCGCCAAGTCGATCAAGGGCAAACTGCGTATCGTCAGCAGCGCCGGTGAGCCGCTGAACCCGGAAGTGATCCGTTGGTTCGCCGATAACCTCGGAGTGGTCATTCATGACCATTACGGCCAGACCGAACTGGGCATGGTCCTGTGCAATCACCATGGCCTGGAGCACCCGATCCACATGGGCGCCGCCGGGTTTGCCTCGCCGGGCCACCGCATCGTGGTGCTCGACGACGAATACAAGGAACTCGGCGTCGGCCAGCCCGGCATCCTCGCCATCGACCGTACCCAGTCGCCGATGTGCTGGTTCGCCGGTTACGAAGGCGCGCCAACCAAAGCATTCGTTGGCAACTACTACCTGAGTGGCGACACCGTCGAGTGGAACCCGGACGGCAGCATCAGCTTCGTCGGGCGCAGCGATGACGTGATCACCACTTCCGGCTACCGCGTCGGCCCGTTCGATGTGGAAAGTGCATTGATCGAACACCCGTCAGTGATCGAAGCCGCCGTCGTCGGAAAACCCGATCCGGAGCGCACCGAACTGGTCAAAGCCTTCGTCGTGATTTGCGAGCAATACCGCCCGACGCCGGAGCTGGCCGAAGAACTGCGTCAACACGTGCGCAAGCGCCTGGCCGCGCATTCGTACCCGCGTGAAATCGAATTTGTCAGCGAGTTGCCGAAAACCCCAAGCGGCAAATTGCAGCGCTTTATCTTGCGCAACCAGGAAATCGCCAAGGCTCAAGAGGCTGCGGCGAAGAACGTTTAGCTTGAATCAAGGACACAATGATGCAGATCGAAAACAAGGTTTTTCTCGTCACCGGCGGTGCCTCGGGCCTCGGTGCGGCCACTGCTGAAATGCTGGTCGCGGCTGGCGCCAAAGTGATGCTGGTGGACATGAACGCCGAGGCGGTCGCGGCCCAGGCGCAACGTCTCGGCGCGCAAAGCGTAGTGGCCGACATCAGCGACGAAGCCGCCGCCGAAGCCGCTGTGCAGGCGACGGTGAAAGCCTTCGGCGGTCTCAACGGTCTGGTCAATTGCGCCGGCATCGTGCGTGGCGAGAAGATCCTCGGCAAGACCGGCCCGCACGCGCTGGCCAGTTTCAGCCAGGTGATCAACGTCAACCTGATCGGCAGCTTCAATATGCTGCGCCTGGCTTCGGCGGCCATCGCCGAAGCCGAAGCGGATGCCGACGGCGAACGCGGCGTGATCATCAACACCGCCTCAGCCGCGGCTTACGATGGCCAGATCGGCCAGGCCGCTTATGCAGCGTCCAAAGGCGCGATCGTCAGCCTGACCTTGCCCGCCGCCCGTGAACTGGCGCGCTTCGGCATCCGCGTGATGACCATCGCCCCCGGCATTTTTGAAACCCCGATGATGGCCGGCATGACCCCGGAAGTCCGCGCGTCCCTGGCGGCTGGTGTGCCATTTCCGCCGCGTCTGGGCAAACCGGGCGAGTATGCCGCGCTGGTCAGGCATATCATTGAAAACAGCATGCTCAATGGCGAGGTGATCCGTCTCGACGGTGCCTTGCGCATGGCCGCTAAATAAGGAGGATTTGTCATGACTATTGCCAACGATCCCATCGTTATCGTCAGCGCCGTCCGCACCCCGATGGGCGGTTTCCAGGGCGAACTGAAAAGCCTGACCGCGCCGCAACTGGGGGCTGCCGCGATCCGCGCTGCCGTCGAACGCGCGGGTATCAAACCTGAATCCGTAGAAGAAGTGCTGTTTGGCTGCGTACTGCCCGCCGGGCTCGGTCAGGCACCGGCGCGGCAAGCTGCATTGGGCGCGGGGCTGGATAAATCGACCCGCTGCACCACCTTGAACAAGATGTGCGGCTCGGGCATGGAAGCAGCGATTCTGGCCCACGACATGCTCGTTGCCGGCAGCGCCGACGTGGTCGTCGCGGGCGGCATGGAAAGCATGTCCAACGCACCGTACCTGCTGGACCGCGCTCGCAGCGGTTACCGCATGGGCCATGGCCGCGTGCTCGATTCCATGTTCCTCGACGGTCTGGAAGACGCCTACGACAAGGGCCGCCTGATGGGCACCTTCGCCGAGGATTGCGCCGAAACCAACGGTTTCAGCCGCGAAGCCCAGGACGCGTTCGCCATTGCCTCGACCACCCGCGCGCAGCAGGCGATCAAGGACGGCAGCTTCAAGGACGAGATCGTGCCGATTACCGTGACTGTCGGAAAAGAGCAGGTGCTGATCAGCAACGACGAACAACCACCGAAAGCCAAGCTGGACAAGATCACTTCGCTGAAACCGGCATTCCGCGAAGGCGGCACGGTGACTGCGGCCAACTCCAGTTCGATTTCTGACGGTGCGGCGGCGCTGGTGCTGATGCGCCGCTCCGAAGCACAGAAACAAGGTCTGAAACCGCTGGCAGTGATTCACGGCCATGCTGCATTTGCCGATACCCCGGGCCTGTTCCCGGTGGCACCGGTGGGCGCGATCAAGAAGCTGCTGAAGAAAACCGGCTGGTCCGTGGACGACGTCGAGCTGTTCGAAGTCAACGAAGCATTCGCGGTGGTCAGTCTGGTGACCATGACCAAACTGGAAATCCCCCACGAGAAGATCAACGTGCACGGCGGCGCCTGCGCCCTGGGCCACCCGATTGGTGCGTCTGGCGCGCGGATTCTCGTGACCTTGCTCTCGGCCCTGCGCCAGAAAGGCCTGAAACGCGGCGTTGCAGCGATCTGCATCGGCGGCGGTGAAGCCACGGCCATGGCTGTGGAATGCCTTTACCAAGGTTGACGCAATTCCCACTCTAGGAGCGAGCCTGCTCGAGAATGCGGTGTGTCATTCAACGTTAATGTCGACTGACACGGCTCTTCGCGAGCAGGCTCGCTCCTACAGGTTCTGCGTCAGGCTCAATTTTTAAGGATTCACCATGATTCCCGATGACGACCAACAACAGATCCGCGACATGGCCCGACAATTCGCCCAGGAACGGCTGAAACCGTTTGCCGCCGAGTGGGACCGCGAACACCGCTTCCCCAAGGAAGCCATCGGTGAGATGGCCGAACTGGGCTTCTTCGGCATGCTGGTGCCGGAGCAGTGGGGCGGTTGCGACACCGGTTACCTGGCCTACGCCATGGCATTGGAAGAAATCGCCGCCGGTGACGGCGCCTGCTCGACGATCATGAGCGTGCACAACTCCGTGGGTTGCGTACCTATCCTCAAGTACGGCAACGACGATCAGAAAGAACGCTTCCTCAAGCCACTGGCCAGCGGCGCGATGCTCGGCGCCTTTGCCCTGACCGAACCGCAGGCCGGTTCCGACGCCAGCGGCCTGAAAACCCGTGCGCGCCTGGAAGGCGATCACTACGTGCTCAACGGCTGCAAGCAGTTCATCACGTCCGGGCAGAACGCCGGGGTGGTGATCGTGTTTGCCGTGACCGACCCGAGTGCCGGCAAGCGCGGCATCACGGCGCTGATCGTGCCGACCGATTCGCCGGGCTACAAAGTCGCCCGGGTCGAAGACAAACTCGGTCAGCACGCCTCCGACACCTGCCAGATTCTCTTCGAAGACGTCAAAGTGCCGGTGGCCAACCGGTTAGGTGAGGAGGGCGAAGGTTACCGGATCGCCCTGGCCAACCTTGAAGGCGGCCGCGTCGGCATCGCTTCGCAATCGGTGGGCATGGCCCGCGCCGCGTTTGAAGCGGCCCGCGACTACGCCCGTGAGCGTGAGAGTTTCGGCAAGCCGATCATCGAACATCAAGCCGTAGCCTTCCGCTTGGCAGACATGGCGACGCAAATCGCCGTCGCCCGGCAAATGGTGCATTACGCAGCGGCACTGCGGGACAGCGGTCAACCGGCCCTGGTCGAAGCGTCCATGGCCAAGCTGTTCGCCTCGGAAATGGCCGAGAAGGTCTGCTCCTCGGCGTTGCAAACCCTCGGCGGTTACGGTTACCTGAACGACTTCCCGCTGGAGCGGATCTACCGCGACGTGCGGGTTTGCCAGATCTACGAAGGCACCAGCGATATTCAGCGCATGGTTATTTCGCGCAATCTTTAAGAAGGAGTCCATTGTGAGTTACGAAACGATTTTGCTGGAAACCCACGGTCGTGTAGGCCTGATCACCCTCAACCGTCCGCAGGCGCTGAACGCGTTGAATGCGCAGATCGTCAGCGAACTGAACCACGCCCTCGATGGCCTGGAAGCTGATTCGAACATCGGCTGCATCGTGCTGACCGGCTCGAAAAAAGCCTTCGCCGCCGGCGCCGATATCAAGGAAATGGCCGAACTAACCTACCCGCAGATCTATCTGGACGACCTGTTCAGCGACAGCGATCGCGTGGCCAACCGCCGCAAGCCGATCATTGCAGCGGTCAACGGTTTCGCCCTGGGCGGTGGCTGTGAACTGGCGCTGATGTGCGATTTCATCCTTGCCGGCGACAATGCGAAATTCGGCCAGCCGGAAATCAACCTCGGCGTGCTGCCGGGTATGGGCGGCACCCAGCGCCTGACCCGCGCCGTGGGCAAGGCCAAGGCCATGGAAATGTGCCTGAGCGGACGTTTGATTGATGCGGTAGAAGCCGAGCGCTGCGGGATCGTCGCGCGGATCGTGCCGGCGGATGAACTGCTGGAAGAAGCGCTGAAAGTCGCCGCGTTGATCGCCAAGAAGTCGTTGCCGATCGCGATGATGATCAAGGAAAGCGTCAACCGCGCGTTTGAAGTGAGCCTGTCGGAAGGCGTGCGCTTTGAGCGCCGGGTGTTCCATGCGGCGTTTGCGACGCAGGATCAGAAGGAAGGGATGGCGGCGTTCATTGCCAAGCGTGAGGCGCAGTTCCAGGGTAAGTGATGTAGCGACCTCACCGACGCCTTCGCGGGCAAGCCTCGCTCCTACTGGGTTACGGGTCGTTCATGCGAACACCGATAACCTGTAGGAGCGAGGCTTGCC
>NZ_JASCOM010000191.1:0-11547 GCF_029959925.1 Pseudomonas sp. PS02303 | reverse complement strand
CGAGCAGGCTCGCTCCTACATGGAGTTGTACCGTACACAGACGCTATGCCCGCTGAAGATCCAATGTGGGAGCGAGCCTGCTCGCGAAGAAGCCATCGCAGGCACCGCAGAAATCAGGCGCGAATGGGGCGCTTCGGCAAGTACGGCGGCAGATAAAGCCCTAGATACGCATCAAACACCCGCATCCCTTCCTCTGCCATGCGCGGCGTGATCTGCCCATGCTGCTGCACTGAACGGGCGTAGACGCGGTCGCCGAGCTCCATCGCCAGGGCAAACACATCAACATCGGTCGGCAACCTCGGCAACTCGAAGTGATGATCGAACAGCTTGTGCATCAGGTCGCCGAGTTCGATGTCGTGCTGACGGTCGGCCTGGGTGACTTCGGTGAGTCCGTGCTGGGCGAGGATCAGTTGCCGGGCGGCAGCGTCTTCGTCGTAGATGTCGAGCATGCGCTGCTCGACGATTCGCGACAGGTCGCGCCAACCGTTGAGGCCTTCGTGGTCGATGGGCGCTTGCAGACAGGCGCGGAACGCGGCGTGGACGTCGGCCGTCAAGGCTTCAAGCAGCGCCGGGACGCTGGCGAAGAAATGGTAGACGGAGGAGGGTGGGATCTCCGCGCGTTCGGCGACGCTGTAGATCGACAGACTGGCCACGCCTTCGGCCGCCAGCAGCGTGCGGGCGGCATCGAGTATCGAATCGATCCGGGCCTGGCTGCGGGCGCGGGGTTTGCGAACGGTGGCGGTGCGCGTCATTGGAGTCCTCCTGCGGGGCAGCGGGCATTGTACGCAGAGCGGGCACATGTTCCATATCCCCTGTGGCGAGGGAGCTTGCTCCCGTTGGAGGCCGAAGGACTCCCTGTAACAGCGATACGGTTCTGTCAGACACACCTCATTGACTGTTTTGGGGCCGCTTCGCAACCCAGCGGGAGCAAGCGCCCTCGCCACAGGTTTGATGTTGGCCATAAAAAAACGCCGCAGGCTTCAATAGCCGGCGGCGTTGTTTTTACGGCAACCGCTTACACGGTATGCAGGTACCAGTTGTACTCAAGGTCGGAGATGGAGTGTTCAAACTCCTCCAGCTCGCTCTCTTTGCACGCGACGAAGATATCGATGTATTTCGGATCGATGTACTTGGCCATGACTTCGCTGTCGTCCAGCTCGCGCAATGCATCGCGCAGGTTGTTCGGCAGGCTTTGCTCGTTCTGCTCGTAGGAGTTGCCTTCCACGGGGGCGCCCGGCTCGATCTTGTTGGTCAGGCCGTGATGCACGCCTGCCAGGACCGAAGCCATCAACAGATACGGGTTGGCGTCGGCACCGGCCACACGGTGTTCGATGCGCACGGCATCGGAGGAACCGGTCGGTACGCGGATCGCCACAGTACGGTTGTCCAGGCCCCAGCACGGCGAGTTGGGCACGTAGAACTGTGCGCCGAAACGACGGTAGGAGTTGACGTTCGGGCAGAGGAAAGCCATCTGCGCCGGTAGGGTCTCGAGCACACCGCCGATCGCGTGACGCAGTGCGGCGTTCTGCTCGGGATCCTCGCTGGCAAAAATATTCTTGCCATCTTTATCAAGAATCGAGATGTGGACGTGCAGACCGTTACCCGCCTGGCCTGGATAAGGCTTGGCCATGAAGGTGGTGTCCATCTCATGGTCGTAGGCGATGTTCTTGATCAGACGCTTGAGCAGGACCGCATAGTCGCAGGCCTTGATCGGGTCAGCCACGTGGTGCAGGTTCACTTCGAACTGCGCCGGAGCACTTTCCTTGACGATCGCGTCGGCAGGGATGCCTTGCTCTTTCGCACCTTCCAGAATGTCCTGGAGGCAGTCGACGTATTCGTCGAGGTCGTCGATCAGGTAAACCTGGGTCGAATGCGGGCGTTTGCCGGAAATCGGCGAGCGCGGAGGTTGTGGACGACCGTTCACGTTCTCCTGGTCGATCAGGTAGAACTCAAGTTCGAACGCGGCGCAGATAGTCAAACCCATCTCGTCAAACTTGGTAACAACTTGACGCAAGACTTCACGGGGATCCGCGAAGAAAGGTTCACCTTCGAGTTCGTGCATGGTCATTAACAGTTGCGCAGTAGGGCGCTTCTGCCAGGGCTCATTGCACAGGGTGTCGGGGATTGGATAGCAGATTCGGTCAGCATCACCGATGTCCAGGCCCAGGCCGGTGCTTTCCACCGTCGAGCCATTGATATCCAGAGCAAATAGAGAGGCCGGCAGGTTGATGCCTTTCTCGTAAACCTTGTGGAGACTGGTGCGTTCAATGCGCTTGCCGCGCACCACACCATTCATATCCGCAATCAGAAGGTCAACGTACAGAACCTCAGGATGTTCCTTAAGGAACGCGTTCGCTTCGTTAAGCTGAACGGCACGCGGGGGTACCGACATGATGCAACACCTTTGTTGTTAAAAATATCAATCATTGATCTCTTCGGGTTTCAGTCAACCCGAACGGCATGCCGAAGTCAAGCGAGGCCTTTTTTGCCCTAAAAAAGCGCTCGTAGGGCTTTTTTGAGGCAGTTTGGGGCGTTTTTATGCCTTTGAGCGCTTTAGCGCCCGCGAGCTTGAGCGGGCCGTGTTGTATTTTTTACGGGGGTGTTGTGTAAAAAAATGAACAAGGCTAAGCTCGATTCAAACCCATAACAGCAATAATACCGGGGTGCTTCATGTCTCGCCTGCCGTTAATCGGCGTCGCCATCTGCTCAAGGCAGATCGGTCTGTATGCTTATCACATCAGTGGCGATCGTAGCGTCCACGCCAAGGCAAGCGTTGCCCAAGGCGTGCCGTCGACTCTTACTTCCCCGGCGAACCTGCTGGCACCGTCCGATATTCTGGACGGTCTGCACGACATTCTCTTGACTGCCTCTCTATCCAATATAGTTCCGTTTCGTCCTGGCAGCCCGACCAACGCGTCGGCTTCTGCTCATGATTCTGCACGCTCCACTACGCTCTCACTGACCCACGCCATTACCCGTGTGGGTACTTGTGCGCGGCTATTGCAGTGGCAATCTGTATCACGCGACGCCCGTGCGTCAAACAACGCCTGACTTATAAGAGTCAGGAAACTCAGCCTAAGAGGCATTTATGAGTAACAACCTCGACCAGCTCACCGATTGGTTGAAAGACCACAAGATCACAGAAGTCGAATGCATGATCGCCGACTTGACCGGGATCACCCGGGGCAAGATTTCGCCGACCAACAAGTTCATTGCTGAAAAAGGCATGCGCCTGCCCGAGAGCGTTCTGCTGCAGACCGTGACGGGCGACTATGTCGAAGACGACATCTATTACGAACTGCTCGACCCGGCCGACATCGACATGATCTGCCGCCCCGATCAGAACGCGGTGTTCCTGGTGCCTTGGGCCGTCGAGCCCACCGCGCAGGTGATCCATGACACCTATGACAAGCAAGGCAACCCGATTGAGCTGTCGCCTCGCAACGTACTCAAGAAAGTGCTCAAACTCTATTCCGAGAAGGGCTGGCAGCCGATCGTTGCGCCAGAAATGGAGTTTTACCTGACCAAGCGCAGTGACGATCCGGACTACCCGTTGCAACCGCCTATCGGCCGTTCCGGGCGCCCGGAAATCGGTCGTCAGTCGTTCTCCATTGAAGCCGCGAACGAATTCGATCCGCTGTTCGAGGACGTCTATGACTGGTGCGAATTGCAGGAGCTGGACCTCGACACGCTGATCCACGAGGACGGCACGGCGCAGATGGAAATCAATTTCCGTCACGGCGATGCCCTGTCCCTGGCTGACCAGATCCTGGTGTTCAAACGCACCATGCGCGAAGCCGCGCTCAAGCACGACGTGGCGGCCACCTTCATGGCCAAACCCATGACCGGCGAGCCCGGCAGTGCCATGCACTTGCACCAAAGCATCATCGACCTCGAAACCGGCAAGAACGTCTTCTCTAATGAAGACGGGACCATGAGTCAGCTGTTCCTGCACCACATCGGTGGCTTGCAGAAACTGATCCCCGAGCTGTTGCCGCTGTTCGCACCCAACGTCAACTCGTTCCGCCGCTTCCTGCCGGACACCTCGGCACCGGTGAACGTGGAGTGGGGCGAAGAGAACCGCACCGTGGGCCTGCGGGTTCCGGATGCCGGGCCGCAAAACCGTCGGGTGGAAAACCGCCTGCCGGGCGCCGACGCCAACCCGTACCTGGCGATTGCCGCGAGCCTGCTCTGCGGTTACATCGGCATGGTCGAAGGCTTGAACCCGAGTGCGCCGGTGGTGGGTCGTGGCTATGAACGCCGCAACCTGCGCCTGCCACTGACCATCGAAGACGCGCTGGAACGCATGGAAAACAGCGCGACTATCGAGAAATACCTGGGCAAGAAATTCATCACTGGCTACGTCGCGGTCAAGCGGGCCGAGCATGAAAACTTCAAGCGCGTCATCAGCTCATGGGAGCGGGAATTCCTGCTCTTCGCCGTCTGATACGCCGGGCGTCGTCGTTGTCGGGCGGCGCTTTCACCTGATTTTTTTTGGAGATTGGTATGACTAGCAACAATCCGCAAACCCGTGAATGGCAAACCCTGAGCAACGATCACCACCTGGCCCCGTTCAGCGACTTCAAGCAGCTGAAAGAGAAAGGCCCGCGGATCATCACCAGCGCCAAAGGCGTTTACCTCTGGGACAGCGAAGGCAACAAGATCCTCGACGGCATGGCCGGCCTGTGGTGCGTTGCGATTGGCTACGGTCGCGATGAACTGGCCGATGCCGCCAGCAAACAGATGCGCGAACTGCCTTACTACAACCTGTTCTTCCAGACGGCCCACCCGCCGGTGCTGGAACTGGCCAAGGCCATCGCCGACATCGCACCGGAAGGCATGAACCACGTGTTCTTCACCGGTTCCGGGTCCGAAGGCAACGACACCATGCTGCGGATGGTCCGCCACTATTGGGCGATCAAGGGCCAGCCGAAGAAGAAAGTCATCATCAGCCGCAAGAATGGCTATCACGGTTCCACCGTGGCCGGCGCGAGCCTGGGCGGCATGACCTACATGCACGAACAAGGCGACTTGCCGATCCCGGGCATCGTCCACATCGCCCAGCCGTACTGGTTCGGCGAAGGCGGCGACATGACACCGGAAGAGTTCGGTGTGTGGGCGGCCAATCAGCTGGAAGAAAAGATTCTGGAACTCGGCGTGGACAACGTCGGCGCCTTTATTGCCGAGCCGATCCAGGGCGCTGGCGGCGTGATCATTCCGCCAGACACCTACTGGCCGCGCATCAAGGAAATCCTCGCCAAGTACGACATCCTGTTCGTGGCAGACGAAGTGATCTGTGGTTTCGGCCGCACCGGTGAGTGGTTCGGTACCGATTTCTACGACCTCAAGCCCGACATGATGACCATCGCCAAGGGCCTGACCTCCGGCTACATTCCGATGGGTGGCCTGATCGTGCGTGACGAAGTGGTCGCCGTGCTCAACGAAGGTGGTGATTTCAACCACGGTTTCACTTATTCCGGACACCCGGTGGCCGCGGCGGTGGCACTGGAAAACATCCGCATCCTGCGCGAAGAAAAAATTATCGAGCGCGTTCATGCCGAAACGGCACCCTATTTGCAAAAGCGTCTACGGGAACTGAACGATCACCCGTTGGTGGGGGAAGTGCGTGGGGTCGGTCTGCTGGGGGCAATCGAGCTGGTGCAGGACAAGGCCACTCGCAAGCGTTACGAAGGCAAGGGCGTCGGCATGATCTGCCGCCAGTTCTGCTTCGACAACGGCCTGATCATGCGCGCCGTGGGGGACACCATGATCATTGCTCCGCCGCTGGTGATTACCAAGGCTGAAATCGATGAGCTGGTAACCAAGGCACGCAAGTGCCTGGACCTGACCCTGAGTGCGTTGCAGGGCTAAGTGCTAGGCTCTGGGCGGGAGTCATGAAACTTTCGCTCAGAGCAGTTCTAAAGGAGGCCTTTCCTTGAAAGACCGCCTCGGATCTTGCCAGACTAGCCGCGGTTCCAGTTGTCCGGATTCGGCCGCTGAACAAAGTGGTTCAAAAAAGAAAAAATTTGGAGCATTACGCATGAAGGCATTAGGAAAAAAGCTTGCTGGCAAGACACTTCTCGCCATGTCCCTGATGGGCATAATGGCGGGTGCGGTTCAGGCGGACGACAAGGTGTTGCACGTCTATAACTGGTCCGACTACATCGCGCCGGACACCATCAAGAAGTTCGAAACCGAGTCCGGCATCAAGGTTGTCTACGACGTATTCGACAGTAACGAAACCCTGGAAGCCAAGTTGCTGGCAGGCAAGTCCGGTTACGACATTGTCGTACCGTCGAACAACTTCCTGGCCAAGCAGATCAAGGCCGGCGTTTACCAGAAGCTGGACAAGTCCAAGCTGCCTAACTGGAAAAACCTGAACACTGACCTGCTCAAGGCTGTGTCGGTGAGCGACCCGGGCAACGAACACGCGTTCCCGTACATGTGGGGTTCGATCGGCATTGGCTTCAACGCCGAGAAGGTCAAGGCTGCACTGGGTGCCGATGCACCAACCAATTCCTGGGACCTGTTGTTCAAACCTGAAAACGCCGCGAAGTTGAAGTCGTGCGGTATCAGTTTCCTCGATTCGCCAACCGAGATGATTCCGGTGGCGTTGCACTACCTAGGCTATCCAACCGACAGCCAGGACAAAAAACAACTGGCCGAAGCCGAAGCGCTGTTCCTGAAGATTCGTCCTTCGGTGGGCTACTTCCACTCGTCCAAGTACATCTCCGACCTGGCCAACGGCAACATCTGCGTGGCCGTGGGTTACTCGGGTGACATCTACCAGGCCAAGTCCCGCGCGGCTGAAGCCGGTGACAAGGTGAAAGTCAGCTACAACATTCCGAAAGAAGGTGCCGGCAGCTTCTACGACATGGTCGCCATCCCTAAAGATGCCGAAAACGTCGAAGGCGCCTACAAGTTCATGACCTTCCTGCAGAAGCCGGAAATCATGGCTGAAATCACCAACGCCGTGCGCTTCCCGAACGGTAACGCGGCCGCCACCGCCTTGGTTGATAAAGAAATCACCGCCGACCCGGGCATCTACCCGCCGGCAGAAGTGCTGGCCAAGTTGTACGCGATTGCCGACTTGCCGGCCGCGACCCAGCGGATCATGACGCGCAGCTGGACCAAGATCAAATCGGGTAAATAAGCCGTTTTGAGGCAACAACCTGTTGCCGTCGCCTGCGCGGTGACGGCAACAGGTGTAATTAAATGACAGAAAGTTTTGCTGGAACGGTTTTTCGAGGGTAAGTTGCGCGCCGGTTTTGTTGCTGGGCAGCCATGCCTGTCATGTAACGCGGGGCAACTTGGGCCCAACTAATTTTAGAGGACCTCCACTTGCCTATTTTTTCTTTGTTGCGCAATGCCATGCTGGTCGGCGCCGGGCTGACACTCGCTGTCAGTGTCCAGGCCGCCGGCACTGTGCATATTTATAACTGGTCGGACTACATCGGCCCGACGACGCTGGCCGACTTCCAGAAAGAGACCGGCATCAAACCGGTTTATGACGTCTTCGACTCCAACGAAACCCTGGAAGGCAAGTTGCTGGCCGGGCGCACCGGTTACGACGTGGTCGTGCCGTCCAACCACTTCCTGGGCAAACAGATCAAGGCGGGCGCCTTCCAGAAGCTCGACAAGTCGAAGCTGCCTAACTATGCCAACCTCGATCCGGTACTGCTCAAGCGTCTTGAGCAAAACGATCCGGGCAACTTGTACGCCGTGCCTTACCTGTGGGGCACCAACGGCATCGGTTACAACGTCGACAAGATCAAGGCGGTACTGGGCGTCGACAAGATCGACTCCTGGAGCGCGGTATTCGAACCGCAGAACATCAAGAAGCTGCACGCTTGCGGTGTCGCGTTCCTCGATTCCGCCGATGAAATGATGCCCACCGTCCTCAACTACATGGGCCTCAACGCTAACAGCACCAACCCCGAAGATTACAAAAAGGCCGAAGCCAAGTTGCTGTCGGTGCGCCCTTACGTGACGTACTTCCACTCCTCCAAATACATCGCGGACCTCGCCAACGGCGACATCTGCATCGCCATCGGTTTCTCCGGCGACATGTTCCAGGCCAAGGCCCGCGCGGAAGAAGCCGGCAAGGGCATGAACATCGCCTACTCGATTCCGAAAGAGGGCGGCGCACTCTGGTTCGACATGCTGGCAATCCCCAAGGATGCGGCCAACGTCAAAGAAGCCCACGCCTTCATCAACTATTTGTTGAAACCCGAGGTGATCGCACAGGTCAGTGATTCTGTTGGCTATGCGAACCCCAACCCTGGCTCGGACAAGTTGATGGAACAGTCCATCCGCACCGACGAGTCGGTCTATCCACCGCAAGCCGTTCTCGACAAGACCTATGTGTCCGTCGAGTTACCACCAAACATTCAACGTTTGATGACCCGCAGCTGGACCAAGGTCAAGTCGGGTAAATAGCGACAAGGCTCAAACTATCCAAGGTTGGCTCACCTTGAGCGAACTGCACTCTTTTTTTCTGGGAGTTTCGTAAATGGCAGTTGCCTCCGGCGCCTATAAGAAAGCCCTCGAGGGCGACCAGACACCTAAACAGGTGCTGGTCAAAATCGACCGGGTCACGAAGAAGTTCGACGAGACGATTGCCGTGGACGATGTGTCCCTGGAAATCAAGAAAGGCGAGATTTTCGCCTTGCTCGGCGGTTCTGGATCGGGCAAATCCACGTTGCTGCGTATGCTCGCAGGCTTCGAACGGCCCACGGAGGGGCGCATTTACCTCGATGGTGTAGACATCACTGACATGCCGCCATACGAGCGGCCGATCAACATGATGTTCCAGTCCTACGCGTTGTTCCCGCACATGACCGTGGCGCAGAACATCGCCTTCGGCCTCAAGCAGGACAAGCTGCCCGCCTCTGAAGTCGATGCCCGTGTCGCAGACATGCTCAAGCTGGTTCAGATGACGCAATACGCCAAACGCAAGCCGCATCAGTTGTCCGGTGGCCAGCGTCAGCGTGTGGCCCTGGCCCGCTCGTTGGCCAAGCGGCCGAAGCTGTTGCTGCTCGACGAGCCGATGGGTGCGCTGGACAAGAAGCTACGTTCGCAAATGCAGCTGGAACTGGTCGAGATCATCGAGCGCGTCGGCGTGACCTGCGTCATGGTGACCCACGATCAGGAAGAGGCCATGACTATGGCCGAGCGCATTGCGATCATGCACCTGGGCTGGATCGCTCAGATCGGCAGCCCGATCGACATCTACGAAACCCCGACCAGCCGCCTGGTCTGCGAGTTCATCGGCAACGTCAACATCTTCGACGGCGAAGTGATCGATGACGCCGAGGGTCATGCGATCATCACCTGCAAGGACCTCGACCGGAAGATCTACGTGGGCCACGGCATCAGCACCTCGGTGCAGGACAAATCCGTGACCTACGCGATCCGTCCGGAAAAACTGCTGGTGACCCCGACCATGCCGACCTGCGAATACAACTGGTCCAGCGGCAAGGTGCACGACATCGCCTACCTCGGCGGTCACTCGGTGTTCTACGTCGAGCTGCCGAGCGGCAAGATCGTCCAGTCGTTCGTCGCCAACGCCGAGCGCCGTGGCCAGCGCCCAACCTGGGGTGACCAGGTCTACGTGTACTGGGAAGACGACAGCGGCGTGGTACTTCGCTCATGAACATGCGCAAATTCAAACGCCGCCTCAATCGAATAATTCCCGGTGGCC
Organism: Pseudomonas sp. PS02303; assembly: GCF_029959925.1. Classification (NCBI taxonomy): domain Bacteria; kingdom Pseudomonadati; phylum Pseudomonadota; class Gammaproteobacteria; order Pseudomonadales; family Pseudomonadaceae; genus Pseudomonas; species Pseudomonas sp. PS02303. The sequence goes on along the minus strand of NZ_JASCOM010000191.1, from coordinate 1,844 downwards.
GCCAGCTGGTCATCGGGGTTCCGTTCATTTGGCTGTTCCTGTTCTTCATGCTGCCGTTCTTCATCGTCCTGAAGATCAGCTTCGCTGAAGCCGACGTAGCCATTCCTCCGTACACCGAGATCTACAGCTACATCGACCAGAAGGTGCAGTTGCTGCTTAACCTGAGCAACTACGCGATGCTGGCCGGCGACGAGTTGTACATCGCTGCCTACCTTGGCTCGCTGAAGATGGCGCTGATCAGCACCGTCCTCTGCCTGCTGATTGGCTACCCGATGGCCTACGCCATCGCCAGTGCCCGTAAAGAGCTGCAAACGGTGCTGGTGCTGCTGATCATGATGCCGACCTGGACGGCGATCCTGATCCGCGTGTATGCGTGGATGGGCATCCTCAGCAACAACGGCCTGCTCAACGGTTTCCTGATGACCATGGGCTGGATCGACGAACCGCTGCAGATCCTCAACACCAATCTCGCCGTGTACATCGGCGTGGTCTATTCGTACCTGCCGTTCATGATCCTGCCGCTTTACGCCAACCTGGTGAAGCACGACAACAGTCTGCTGGAAGCCGCGTCGGACCTGGGTTCGAGCACGTTCAACAGCTTCTGGAAGATCACTATTCCGCTGTCGAAGAACGGCATCGTCGCCGGCTGCATGCTGGTGTTCATTCCGGTGGTGGGCGAGTTCGTGATCCCGGAACTGCTGGGCGGTCCGGAAACCCTGATGATCGGTAAAGTGCTCTGGCAAGAATTCTTCAACAACCGCGACTGGCCGGTGGCGTCTGCCCTGGCGGTGGTGATGCTGGCGATCCTGATTGTGCCGATTATTCTGTTCAACCGCAGTCAGGCCAAGGAAATGGAGGGTAAAGAATGAAGCGCTTCCGTTTCTCGAGTTTCATGCTGATCGCGGGCTTGCTGTTCATCTACGCGCCGATGCTGATCCTGGTGATCTACTCGTTCAACGCCTCGAAACTGGTGACGGTGTGGGGCGGCTGGTCGATCAAGTGGTACGTCGGTTTGATGGACAACACTCAATTGATGGGCTCGGTGGTGCGCTCGCTGGAAATCGCCTGCTACACGGCGGTGGCGGCGGTGGCACTGGGTACGTTGGCGGCATTTGTGCTGACCCGTATCACCCACTTTAAGGGTCGCACGCTGTTCGGCGGCCTGGTCACCGCGCCGCTGGTGATGCCCGAAGTGATCACCGGTCTGTCGCTGTTGCTGCTGTTCGTGGCCATGGCGCAGATGATCGGTTGGCCACAGGAACGCGGCATTGTCACCATCTGGATCGCTCACACCACGTTCTGTGCGGCGTATGTGGCGGTGGTGGTGTCGGCGCGCTTGCGTGAGCTGGACCTGTCCATCGAAGAGGCGGCCATGGACCTCGGTGCGCGGCCATGGAAGGTATTCTTCTTGATCACCATCCCGATGATCGCGCCATCCCTGGGTGCCGGCGGCATGATGTCGTTCGCCCTGTCCCTGGATGACCTGGTGTTGGCGAGCTTCGTGTCGGGCCCGGGCTCCACGACCCTGCCGATGGAAGTGTTCTCGGCGGTGCGCCTTGGGGTTAAACCCGAGATCAACGCCGTGGCCAGCCTGATTCTGCTGGCGGTTTCGCTGATGACCTTCCTGGTCTGGTTCTTCAGCCGCCGTGCCGAAGAAGCGCGCAAGCGTGCGATCCAGCAGGCGATCGAAGAAAGCGCGGCCGACTCCTGGAAACAACCGGACGTGCGTCGCGCCCAGCAGGCGCCGGAAGCGGCTTGAAGGTTGGCCACGATTATGTGGCCAACCCCGATCCAGTGTGGGAGCGAGCCTGCTCGCGATGAGGTCGTGTCAGTTGATAGAGATG
>NZ_JASCOM010000190.1:0-11641 GCF_029959925.1 Pseudomonas sp. PS02303 | reverse complement strand
GGCTCGCTCCCACATTGGATCTTCAGCGGGCATAGCGTCTGTGTACGGTACAACTCCATGTAGGAGCGAGCCTGCTCGCGAAGGCCGCACCGCTAAACTCACTGATTCAAACACATAAAAAACCCCGAAGGGTTCACACCCTCCGGGGTTGTCCGCACGGCACGCGCTTACAACTTGGCGATCGACACCTCGGTGGATTTCACAAACGCGATCACTTCGCTGCCGACCACCAGTTCCAGCTCCTTCACTGAACGCGTGGTGATCACCGAAGTGACGATGCCGGAAGCGGTCTGTACGTCGATTTCCGACAGCACGTCGCCCAATACGATTTCCTTGATCGAGCCTTTGAACTGGTTGCGAACGTTGATGGCTTTGATAGTCATACGATTTCTCCTGAGGTCGAAATGAGCAGCAGGTGGCAAGCTACAAGTGGCAAGTAAAAGCGCTCTGCTTCTTCTTGCAGCTTGAAGCTTGCAACTCGCCGCTGCGTCTATTGCGCCCAGCGCAATTGCGTGGGCAAGGGTGAAACAGGTTCCGGTTCCGGCGGTTGGCCGGGCAGCGCCAGCACGCGATTGAGCACTTCGGTTTCCAGCGCCGCCAGCCGATGGGAGCCGCGCACGCGTGGGCGGGGCAATTCAACGGGCAGGTCGAGGCCGACTTCGCCCTCTTCGATCAGGATCACCCGGTCGGCAATCGCCACGGCTTCGCTGACGTCGTGGGTTACCAGCAACACGGTGAAGCCGTGCGTCTGCCAGAGCCGTTCGATCAACTGCTGCATTTCAATTCGGGTCAGGGCGTCCAGCGCGCCCAGGGGTTCGTCGAGCAACAGCAAGCGCGGTTGATGGATCAGCGCGCGGGCCAGGGCCACCCGTTGTTTCTGGCCACCGGACAATGCGGCGGGCCATTCATTGGCGCGATCCGCCAGGCCGACCGATTCCAAGGCTTCCAGCGCTTGTGGCCGCCAGTTGCCCTTGAGCCCGAGGCCGACGTTGTCGATGACCTTTTTCCACGGCAGCAGACGCGCTTCCTGGAACATCAATCGGGTGTCTTCCCGGGCATCGTTCAGCGGCGCGGAGCCGACGAACAATTCACCCCCGGTGGGTTTGTCGAGACCGGCGAGCAACCGCAGCAGGGTGCTTTTGCCACAACCACTGCGACCGACCACGGCGACGAACTGACCGGCTGGAATGTGCAAATCGATCTCACGCAACACCTTCCGAGAACCAAAGGCCTTTTGCAGCTCACGCACCACCAGCGGGATTCCGCGCTGCAACCGTGGAGGTTGTTGAGCCGTCATGCCGCACCTCCTTTAACAACTTGATAGGCTGGGTGCCAGCGCAACCACACGCGCTCAAGCCCGCGGGCCGCGAGGTCGGCGAGTTTGCCGAGCACGGCGTACAGAAGAATCGCCAGCACCACCACGTCGGTCTGCAAAAACTCCCGGGCATTCATCGCCAGGTAGCCAATGCCGGCGCTCGCGGAAATGGTTTCCGCGACGATCAGCGTCAACCACATGAAGCCTAGCGCGAAGCGCACACCCACCAGAATCGAAGGCAGCGCCCCCGGCAGAATCACCTGGCGAAACAGGCTGAAACCGGACAAGCCATAACTGCGCGACATTTCCACCAACGCCGGATCGACGTTGCGGATACCGTGATAAGTGTTGAGGTAAATCGGGAACAACGTGCCCAACGCCACCAGGAAAATCTTCGCCGACTCGTCGATGCCGAACCACAGGATCACCAAGGGAATCAGCGCCAAGTGCGGCACGTTGCGGATCATCTGCACCGAACTGTCGAGCAGGCGTTCGCCCCACTTCGACAGACCGGTGATGAAACCCAAGGCCAGGCCGATGCCGCCGCCAATGGTGAAGCCCAGCGCAGCACGCCAGCCGCTGATTGCCAGGTGCGTCCAGATTTCGCCGCTGCGCACCAGGCTCACGCCGGCCTCGATGACCGCGATCGGCGCCGGCAGAATCCGCGTCGACAACCAGCCCGCCGACACTGACAACTGCCACACCGCGAGCAGCAACACCGGCAACGCCCAGGGTGCGAGGTTGTGGATAAGTCTCTTCATGCGCGCCTCAGCTCTGGGACGCGGCTTTGGGAAGAATGTCGTTGGCGACCATCTCACCGAACGGGCTGACGTAATTGGCGCCTTGGGGCAGTTCCGGACGTTCGATGTCGAGGTGCGGGAACAGCAATTCCGCAACCCGGTACGACTCTTCCAGGTGTGGATAACCGGAGAAGATGAAGGTATCGATGCCCAGGTCCGCGTATTCCTTCACGCAGGCAGCCACGGTCGGACCATCGCCCACCAACGCCGTACCGGCACCGCCACGTACCAGGCCGACACCGGCCCACAGGTTGGGGCTGACTTCCAGGTTGTCGCGGCTGCCGCCATGCAGCGCGGCCATGCGTTGCTGGCCGACCGAATCGAACCGGGCCAGAGAAGCCTGGGCTCGGGCGATGATTTCATCGTCGAGATGGGAGATCAGCCGATCCGCCGCTTGCCAGGCTTCGGCATTGGTTTCTCGAACGATCACGTGCAAGCGAATGCCGAAACGCACGGTGCGACCCAGCTTCGCGGCTTTGGCTCGCACTTGTTCAATCTTCTCGGCGACGGCGGCCGGTGGCTCGCCCCAGGTCAGGACCATTTCCACCTGCTCGGCCGCGAGGTCTTGCGCCGCTTCCGACGAACCGCCGAAGTACAGCGGCGGACGCGGTTGCTGGATCGGTGGATAGAGCAACTTGGCGCCTTTCACGCTGATGTGCTGACCGTCGTAATCAACGGTTTCGCCTTCCAGTACGCGACGCCAGATGCGGGTGAATTCCACCGAGGCTTGATAGCGCTCTTCGTGAGTCAGGAACAAACCGTCGCCGGCCAATTCTTCCGGATCACCGCCGGTGACCAGGTTGAACAACGCACGGCCGCCGGACAGGCGATCCAGGGTCGCCGCCTGACGCGCGGCCACCGTCGGGGAAATGATCCCGGGGCGCAGCGCGACAAGGAATTTCAAACGCTGAGTCACTGGAATCAGCGACGCCGCCACCAGCCACGAGTCTTCGCAGGAGCGACCGGTGGGAATCAACACCCCGCCGAAGCCCAGGCGATCCGCCGCCTGGGCGATTTGTTGCAGGTAACCGTGGTCGACGGCGCGGGCGCCTTCGGCGGTGCCAAGGTAATGGCCATCGCCGTGGGTAGGCAGGAACCAGAAAATATTGAGGCTCATGGAGTGGTCTCCTTGGGGAATCGAATTACTGCGTTTTGGCAACGGCTGCCGGTGGCGTCCAGATCACGTCTTTGATGCTCAACGGTTTCGGGATCAGCTTGAGCTGGTAGAAGCTGTCGGCGATTTTCTGTTGGGCGGCGACCACTTCAGGCGTGAGGAACAACGCGCCGTAACCCTGACGTTTCATCGAGGTCAGGGTGATGTCCGCCGGCAAGCCGAGCAGTGGCGAAACCTGTTGGGTCACCTCGATGGGATTGGCCTTGGACCACTCGCCGACGGCGCGCACTTCTTCCACGAGGGTCTTGATCACCTCAGGGTTTTTCTGTGCGTAAGGCTTGGTCGCCAGATAGAACTGGTGGTTGTCGACGATGCCCTGGCCATCGCGCAGGGTGCGCGCTTGCAGTTGCTGTTCGGCGGCAGCCTGGTACGGGTCCCAGATCACCCACGCATCGACGCTGCCACGCTCGAACGCAGCGCGGGCATCGGCCGGCGGCAGGAATACGGTCTGGATATCGGTGTATTTGAGGCCGGCGTCTTCCAGTGCGCGGACCAGCAAGTAGTGGACGTTGGAGCCTTTGTTCAGGACGACTTTCTTGCCCTTGAGGTCCTGCACCGATTTGATCGGTGAATCCTTCGGCACCAGGATCGCTTCGCTGTGTGGCGCTGGCGGTTCGTAGGCGACGTAGAGCAGATCGGCGCCGGCGGCTTGAGCAAAGACTGGTGGGGTTTCGCCGGTGACGCCGAAGTCGATCGAGCCGACGTTCAGGCCTTCAAGCAATTGCGGGCCGCCGGGGAATTCAGTCCATTGCACGTCCACGCCTTGGGCGGCGAGGCGTTTTTCCAACGTGCCTTTGGCTTTGAGCAGCACCAGGGTGCCGTACTTTTGATAACCGATTCGCAACGTCTCGGCTTGAGCTTGAGTAATGGCGCCGAAGGTGACAGCCGCTGCAAACAGAGCGACCAGACCACGACGCAAAATGACAGTGCGCATGGCGCTCTCCTTTTTGCAGTTGGGTTTTGGCTGCACCTGCTTGCCCGTTAGCGGGCGAGTAAGGCCAGTACATCAATTTCAGGTGTGGCTTTAGTGCTGACTTAAATGCTCCAGCGAGCACTCAACAAACGTTCATTCAACAGCTTCGGATCGATCGGCTTGGGCCGTCGGGCCATGGCGCTGAAAAACAGCTCCAGCGATTCCTTCAGTCGTTGTTCCAGCTCTGGCGCCAACTGCGCCTGGGCGCTGCCTTCGCCGTAAGCGATCTGACTGTCTACCGCGAAAACCCCATGGAGCATTTCCTGGGCTTTCAACGCCGACAGCACCGGCTTGAGCGCGTAATCCACCGCCAGCATGTGGGCGATACTGCCGCCGGTCGCCATGGGCAAAACCACTTTGTGGTCCAACGCGCGCTCGGGCAGCAAATCCAGCACGGTTTTCAGTGCGCCGGAGAACGACGCCTTGTAGACCGGAGTGGCGATCAACAGGCCATCGGCATTTTCAATCTGTTGCAGCAGGTCGATCACCTTAGGGCTGTCGAAGCGTGCATGAAGCAAGTCTTCGGCCGGGAAGTCCCGCACCTGGTAACTCACCACTTCCACACCCTGCTCCTGCAACCAGTGTTGGGAGCGCTCCAGCAGCACCCCGGAGCGGGAACGTTGGCTGGGACTGCCACCGAGTGAGACGACCAGCATTCAAATGATTCCTTGCACGGTGTTGGCGATTCGCGGTTTGCGATCTCGCTGTAATGGAGGTGACCTTAACAGGTGATTGTTATATCCATAAATCATATTTGTTCATTTGGTTATGCACATAAGATATATAGGAAGACACTTCCTGCGAGCGAAAAAAAGGCCGTCGAAACGGCCTGAAATCCCCTGCTTTATGGATACGGTCAATCTTTCTGCGGTGCCTGCAATTCCGTCATCGCGAGCAGGCTCACTCCCACAATGGATAGCGTTTTACCTGCCCGTGATGGCGATACCAGCCACACCGAAAATGCTGATGGCTTACCTGTTGGGCTGCGGCGTCAGGCGCAGGTACGGTTTCACCGCGCGATAGCCCTTGGGAAAGCGCTGCTTGATTTCGTCTTCGTCCTTGAGCGACGGCACGATCACCACTTCATCACCGTCCTGCCAGTTGGCCGGGGTGGCCACCTTGTAGTTGTCAGTAAGTTGCAGCGAGTCGATCACCCGCAGGATCTCGTGAAAATTGCGCCCGGTACTCGCCGGGTAGGTGATGGTCAGCCGAATCTTTTTGTTCGGGTCGATCACGAATAGCGAGCGCACAGTCAGGGTGTCATTGGCGTTCGGGTGGATCAGGTCATAGAGGTCGGAGACCTTGCGGTCCGCGTCGGCCAGGATCGGGAAATTGACGAGCGTGTTCTGGGTTTCATTGATGTCCTCGATCCACTTGTGATGCGAGTCCACCGGGTCCACGGACAGGGCGATGGCTTTGACGCCGCGATTGGAAAACTCATCCTTGAGCTTGGCAGTGAAGCCCAGTTCGGTGGTGCACACCGGCGTGAAGTCCGCTGGATGGGAAAACAGCACGCCCCAGCTATCGCCCAGCCATTCGTGGAAACGGAGGGTGCCGGCGCTGGAATCCTGTTCGAAGTCGGGGGCGATATCGCCCAGTCTGAGGCTCATGGTGCTGCTCCTGGTGAGTGCTTGTTGAGCTCAACTGTGCCTGTGTTCCTTATAGATTAAAAAGAATAAATATCGATTTATTTAGATCATAAGTGAATATTAAATATCTGTTCACTGGACCTGCGCGAGCATCAGGACGAACATCACCCACAAGGTTCGAGAAGGCCTTGAGTTGCTGCAAAGAGGGAATTTTCACGGCGGGATTACGGGGGTGACCCCGCCTTGAAAACGCAAAAGCCCCGCCCGGCGAGATGCCGGGCGGGGCTTTTTTTTTTCAGCGGTTACGCGAGCGCTGTTACAACAGCGGGATCGAGTAGCTGACGATCAGACGGTTTTCGTCCTGGGAGCGAACGCCCGGGATGTTGGTGCGCCAGGTGGCGTTTTTCCACATCAAGCCAACGTTCTTCAACGGGCCTTCCGGTACGACGTAACCGACAGTCAGGTCGCGTTCCCACTCGGTGCTGTTATTACCGGCTGCAGCAGTAGAGGTGCGATTGGTGTCGATATCGTCGCCACGCAGATAAACCATACCAGCGGTCAAGCCAGGCACGCCGACTTTGGCGAAGTCAAACGAGTAGCGAGCTTGCCAGGTGCGCTCGCCGGCACGGCCGAACTTCTGGATTTGCATGTCGGTGATGGTGTAGTTCGACGAACCGTCGCCCTGGTTCAGCCAAGGGAAGTCGCTGCTGCCGTTGCTGACCTGATAGCCACCACCGAAGGTGTGACCGGCAACGGTGTACAGGAACAAGCCGCTGTACAGATTGTTGTCGACCTTGCCTTTGCCATTGGAGGTGCTGCTGTAGTTGCCGGAGCTGTAGTACAGCGGGTCGTGACCGTTTGCGCCGTCATCCGAGCTGTTGAAGTAGCGCAAGTCAGACTTCAACACGCCAGGGCCGATAGCCCAGTTGTGTACCAGACCCAGGAAGTGCTGCTTGTAGAAGTCTTCCAGATTGCCGTAGTAGTACTGGGCAGTCAGGTCTTTGGTGATTTTGTAATCACCACCGGCATAGATGAACTTGTTGCTGTCGCGGCCGCTGGCAGTACGAGCGTTGGCGCCGCCGATGCTCAGTTGCTCATTGTTGCTGGAGTTACGTCCTTTCACGGCTTCGATCTGACCGCCAACCAGCGTCAGGTCCTTGATCTCGCCGGAAGTGATCTGACCACCCTGCCAGGTTTGTGGCAGCAGACGACCGTCGTTGGTCACGATAACCGGGTTCTTTGGCTGCAACGTGCCCAGCTTCAGTTCGGTCTGGGAGATCTTGGCTTTTGCAGTCAGGCCCAGGCTGGAGAAGTTATCAACTGCTTCGCCGTTGGACTTGCTTGGAAATACAGTACCGCCATAAGAACCATAGTTCGTGGCGGTTGCAGGGCTCGCACCATTAGTGCCGCCGCCCGAATCCAGACGCACGCCCAGCAGGCCGATCGCATCGATACCGAAGCCGACAGTGCCTTGGGTGTAACCGGAGATGAAACGCAGGTCGAAGCCTTGGCCCCACTCTTCGTTTTTGTTCGCGCCCGAACCATCACGGTTATCGGTGTTGATGTAGAAGTTACGCAGACCCAGAGTGGCCTTGCTGTCTTCGATGAAACCGGCGGCGCTTGCCTGCTGCGCCAAAACCCCTACGGCCACGGCCAGGGCCAAGGTGGACTTGTTCATTTGTTTCGCTCCTATCGTTTCTAATTTTTTATGCTTCTGGCCCTGGGTCGGATGCCCTGGATCCTGAAAAGCGCGGTTAGCGCCAGACCGCATGTCAACGTGACAACGCGCATCTACGGTCGCGGCCTACCCGCTGTGATTTTTTGGGGGGCGCATGGTAAAACCGAAAAACATTTATTTCATTATTTTTAATGCCATTTCGGAATATAGCTATGCGCGCCGAACACAGGGTATCGGCTCCTTGGCTTGCCACTTTAGGCGCCCGGATAAAAATCCAAAAAGAATAATAAATTACTATTTAAGGTCTATTTGGAATATCAAATAAAACGCGAAAAAAAGCCCCGCCCTGAGGCGAGGCTATTTCTGGTGGGTGTTACAGGAAGCTGTAGGTGTAGTTGAAGATCAGACGGGTCTGGTCTTGCGCAGAGATGTTGGTATCGCCGCGGTAGGTACCGTGACGCAACGTCGTGCCGAAGCCTTTAAGCGCGCCTGTCTGGATCACGTAATCCACACGCAGGTCGCGTTCCCACTCGGTCTGGTCTTTACCCACGCCGTTGGTAGCCTTGATGTTATCGCCACGCAGATAGGCGGCCGAGGCTTTCAGGCCAGGAACACCCAGAGAAGCGAAGTCGTAGGTGTACTGACCGAAAGTGGTGTTCTCACCAGCACGGACGAAGCCGTTAACCATGGCGTCGGTGAACAGGTAGAAGCTCGTTCCTCCCGCGCCTTCGTTGCGACCGTTGCTGTCGACCACGTTGCCCTGGTTCAGGTAAACGAAGCCACCGTCATCGCTGACACGCTGGTGGCCGAGCAGGAAGGCGTTGGCACCCAGGGTGTAGGTGAACATGGCGCTCCAGGTCTTGTTATCGACCTCGCCCGGGTTCTTGGCGAAACCACCGTTGTTATTGAACCGATAGCCCGCATCGCCGTTCTTGCCGTCGGAGCTGCTGTCGAAATAGCGCAGGTCTGTCTTGAACGACTGGTTGGGCGCGATCGTGTAGACGTGCACCAGACCGAGGAAGTTCTGCTTGTAGTAGTCTTCCAGGTTCGCGTAGTAGTACTGCAGGGTGAGGTCTTTGGTGACCTTCCAGTCCGCACCGGCATACCGGAACTTGTTGCTTTCCTCGGTACCGCCTGCCACGGCCAGGCCGGTGGTGTTCGACGAGGCGCGACCCGCTGCGTGCTCAAACTGGCCGACGTTAAAGGTGAAGTTGTCGATTTCCTTCGAGGTGATGGTGCCACCTTCAAAGCTCTGTGGCAGCAGACGACTGTCGTTCGCGACCAGAATCGGCATGTTCGGTTGCAGAGCGCCGCCCAGGTGAGCCTCGGTCTTCGAGAAACGCGCCTTGACGTTGGCGGCTGCGCGACTCCATGGGTCCGACGCCGAACCGTCGGAATCGCTTGGGAAGAAGGAGTTGTTATCCGGGTGGTGACCACGGCCACCGTCCAGATGAATGCCAACGACCGCCTGGGCATCGATACCGAATCCAACAACACCCTGGGTGAAACCAGACTGGTAATCGAACTTGAGACCTTCAGCGGTCTCTCTTTGATCGTTCGCAGTCCCTTCGCGGGTGTCCGCGTTGTAATACATTGTGCGCGAACTGACGGAAGCCTTGCTGTCTTCGATAAAACCCGCGGCGCCTGCTTGCTGCGCCAAAACCCCTACGGCCACGGCCAAGGCCAAGGTGGACTTGTTCATTGTTTTAGCTCCTCTCGTTTCTAATTCTTGTATTCCTGGCCCTGAGTCGAATGCCCGGGATCCTAAGATGCGCGATTAGCGCCAGACCGTGACTCACAAGTCAATCGTAACTATGTGTGTCTACGACCATGGTCTAATCCCCGTTTTTTTTTGGTCCTTGCAGGGTCGTGCGTTCGTCACAAACCCAAAAAGAATTGGTCAGTTCTTTTTAATACCTTTTAGGAATGAAGCTCCGCTCCATTCCTCGTCCCGGGCCAGAGCGGCCGGCTCGAAAATTAATTCCTAAAAGGTATTTTTTAGCGATTTTTTAGATCAATCAGCTTTGACGCCATTCGGAAACAATCCCCTCCCGAAAGGCCACGCCATGACGACCAAACGCGCACTATCCAGACCAATTGTTACAGTTTGTGTATCGCTATTATTTTTCACTCAGCGGTCAAACGGCGACCCTCACGGTCGGTTATCGAACCGGCATCGACCCCAGCAAAACCCCCCAAGCGGACGGTGTTTACGAAAAGACCATGGGTGGAAAATCGACTGGCGTCGTTTCAGGGCCTGGATGCCTCGAAGGTCAAAGTGGTGAACGGCAACCGGCGGAAATCGCTGCCGCCTGCAAGCGTGGCGCTGCTGGACGGCGGCACGGCCAAGGCCATTGGCGACACGGCGAAGTTCTTGAAGGAGCAAGGGAAGGGTCGAGACGGTGCTGCCGGATTATTCGGCGTATGTCAGCGCGAAGTTCGTGCAGGAGTAACACAAACCCTGTGGCGAGGGAGCTTGCTCCCGCTGGGCTGCGGAGCGCCCCCAAACCCGGTAAACGCGTTATGTCTGATAGACCGAGTTGCCGGGTTTTTGGGAGTCCTTCGGCCTCCAGCGGGAGCAAGCTCCCTCGCCACAAAAGCCCGCAGTTACAGGGCTTTTTCGAAGATCTTCGAATTACGCTGATAGTTGTACAGCGACGCTCGCGCCGACGGCAGGCGTTCGACGCTGCTCGGCACGAACCCACGTTCGCGGAACCAGTGAGCGGTCCGGGTCGTCAGCACGAACAGGGTTTTCAAGCCCTGGGCCCGGGCGCGGGTCTCGATGCGCTCCAACAGCTCATCACCGCGACCGCCGTGGCGGTATTCCGGGTTGACCGCCAGACACGCCAACTCGCCAGCGTCCGAATCGGCAATCTGATACAACGCCGCACAAGCGATGATCATGCCTTCGCGCTCAACCACGCTGAACTGCTCAATCTCGCGCTCCAGCACCTCGCGGGAACGGCGCACCAGAATCCCTTGCTCTTCCAGCGGGCTGATCAGGTCCAGCAAACCACCGACATCTTCGATGGCCGCTTCGCGCACGATCTCGAATTGCTCCTGGGCTACCAGCGTGCCGCCACCGTCGCGGGTGAACAGCTCGGTCAGCAGCGCACCGTTTTCGGCATAGCTGACGATATGGCTGCGGGCAACGCCGCCCCGGCACGCTTCAGCCGCGGCATCCAGCAGTTCCGCCTGATAGTTGCTGCCCAGACGCTGCAAATGCGCCGGGACTTGTTGCGGACGCAGCTCACGCACCAGCCGACCGTTTTCATCGATCAAGCCAAGGTCAGCACCAAACAGCAGCAGTTTGTCCGCACCCAGGTCGATGGCCGCGCGCGTGGCAACGTCTTCGCAGGCGAGGTTGAAAATCTCCCCGGTCGGCGAGTAGCCCAATGGCGACAGCAGCACGATGGAGCGCTCGTCCAGCAGGCGATTGATGCCCTTGCGGTCAACCCGGCGCACTTCGCCGGTGTGGTGATAGTCGACGCCTTCCAGTACGCCGATCGGCCGTGCCGTCACCAGGTTGCCGCTGGCCACCCGCAGGCGCGAGCCCTGCATCGGCGACGAGGCCATGTCCATCGACAGCCGCGCTTCGATGGCGATGCGCAACTGGCCGACCGCATCGATCACACACTCCAGGGTCGCGGCATCGGTGATGCGCATCCCGTGGTGGTAATGCGGGGTCAGGCCGCGTGCGGCGAGACGGGTTTCGATTTGCGGACGGGAACCGTGAACCAGCACCAGGCGCACGCCGAGGCTATGCAGCAGCACCAGGTCGTGGACGATGTTGCCGAAATTCGGATGCTCAACGCCGTCGCCGGGCAGCATGACGACGAAGGTGCAATCGCGGTGAGCGTTGATGTAAGGCGAAGCGTGACGAAGCCAATTAACGTATTCGGGCATGAACCTGGGCCTGTAATAAATAGCAGCCAAAAAATGGGCGAAACTGAAAACGCACAGCGGGCTGATGGTTATCGTCGGAACAGGCTTGGCGACACGCGCGCTCTCCTCATGAATACGGGTTGGGACACTGGCAATTTACACCTGTAAGAGCCGGCTTGCTGGCGATGCAGGCGCCGCGGTTCATCAGGTGAACCGCGTCATCGTTC
>NZ_JASCOM010000018.1:0-62399 GCF_029959925.1 Pseudomonas sp. PS02303 | reverse complement strand
TCCCGAACTCAGCAGTGAAACGATGCATCGCCGATGGTAGTGTGGGGTTTCCCCATGTGAGAGTAGGTCATCGTCAAGATTAAATTCCGAAACCCCTATCTGCGTATGCAGGTAGGGGTTTTGTTTTGTCCGCAGGAAAACCTGGCTCTCCGGGTTTCTATGCAACGGCCCGGGGCATGGCTATCATGCGGGCCTCATTGTGAGGCGAGACTTGCATGCTGACGTTGTTAAAGCTTCTTAAGGATGGCAAGTTCCATTCGGGTCAGGCCCTGGGCGTCGCCTTGGGCATCAGTCGTAGTGCGGTATGGAAGCAGCTACAGCATTTAGAAGCTGAGCTTGGCTTGTCTATCCACAAGGTGCGCGGACGTGGCTATCAATTGGCTACGCCACTGACGCTGCTTGATCCTGCCCGCATAAAAGAACAGGCGCCCTCGTGCGACTGGCCTATTCTGCTCTTCGACTCAATTGACTCCACTAATGCTGAAGCGTTGCGCGCAATACACCGAGGCCAGGCTGCACCATTTTTGGTGCTCTCCGAACGGCAGACTGCGGGTCGCGGCCGACGTGGGCGAAATTGGGCCAGTCCTTTCGCAGAAAACATCTATTACAGCCTCGTATTGCGCATCGAAGGTGGAATGCGTCAGCTTGAAGGGTTGAGTCTTGTGGTCGGGCTTGCTGTCATGCAAACGTTGAGAGATCTCGGTATCCCGGGCGCGGGCTTGAAGTGGCCCAACGATGTTCTGGTTGGTCAGAAAAAGATCGCCGGGATATTGCTCGAGTTGGTGGGTGATCCTGCTGATGTGTGTCACGTGGTGCTGGGTGTTGGAATTAATGTGAACATGCAGGCAACCGATGAGATTGATCAGCAATGGACATCCGTGCGGCTGGAGTCGGGCGGGGTGCTTGATCGCAATCACCTTGTCTCGCAATTAGGGTTGATGCTTCAGAAGTATCTGACCCGTCATCAGATTGATGGGTTTTCCGCCATTCAGCGGGAATGGGAGCAGAACCATCTTTGGCAAGGGCGGGCAGTCTCGTTGATTGCTGGTGTCAACCAGATTGATGGTGAGGTGTTGGGTATCGACAGCCAGGGTGCCTTACGCTTGAAGGTAAATGGTGTGGAAAAAGTCTTTAGTGGTGGTGAGCTCAGCCTGAGGTTGCGTGATGATTCTTGAGCTCGACTGCGGAAACAGTTTTATAAAGTGGCGCGTTCTCTATGCGGATGCCAAGCAGGTGTTTGGAGAGGGGGTGGTGGATTCGGATCTCGCGTTGCTGGAAAGCCTGAATCGACTTGAGGGGCTGTCCCTCAAACATTGTCGGTTGGTCAGCGTGAGAACGACCGAAGAGACTGCTGCATTGACTTCTCTACTGGCACAAACGTTCTCAGTGTCCGCGATATGTGCCGCGCCGGCGCGCGAGATGGCTGGCGTTCGAAATGGATACGAAGAGTTCGAGCGGTTGGGACTTGATCGATGGCTTGCGATGCTTGGTGGATTTCATCTTTCCCCAGGAGCCTGTCTGGTGCTCGATTTCGGTACGGCAGTGACTGCTGATTTTATTGCGGGGGACGGAGAGCATCTTGGCGGGTTTATTTGCCCTGGAATGCCTCTGATGCGCAACCAGTTGCGAACTCATACCCGTAAGATTCGCTATGGCGATATCGCAGCCGAGCGTGCGCTGGAAAGCCTCGTGCCTGGTCGCACAACTGTTGAGGCGGTTGAGCGTGGATGTTCGCTGATGTTGAGGGGGTTTGTCCTGACTCAGCTGGAAATGGCGCGTAGTTATTGGGGGGAGGATTTTGCGGTATTCCTCACGGGAGGCGATGCGACGCTCGTCTCTGAAATCGTACCGGATGCCAGGCTGGTTCCAGACCTGGTGTTTGTAGGTCTGGCGATGGCATGCCCTTTGTCTTGAGGTTCTTATGCGTTGGTTGTTCCTGCTGTTGCTGGTTCTCAATGTCTTCTATTACATCTGGCATCAACAAGAGGCCCCGCTGCGTGCGAAAGATGTAACGCCTTTGAGTTTGTATCGAGGATCGCACCAGGATATCCGTTTGCTAAGCGAGGCAGCTGATGCGGGGCGTGAGAAGGTAAAGTTGGCGTCGACCGATAGTGGCTGCCTTTATTTGGGTGGTTTCACCCGTCAGGAGGTCGCCCTGGCAGCTGAGCGCCGACTGGGTAGGATGGATATCAAAGTTCAAGCCTTGCCAAAAGACTCCTCTGATCCGTCTGGCTACTGGCTCCGTGTAGCACCTGAAAGCCGGCGTTTAGTGGATGATCTTCAGTTGCTAAACCTTTCCAAAGAATTCAATGAGTTAAAACATAAAATAATGCCGTGCGAGGGGGTTGCGCCTTCGGAATAGTTTGCATAGAATGGCGCCCGCTTCGCAGTGAAGACCTTTAACGGTCAGCGGTACGAAGCGGTGTCAACGCAGCTAACCTCAGGTTTTTAATGAGAAAATGCTTGACAGAAGGTCGGCATGATATAGAATGCCGGCTCGCTTAGGAGGGGTTCCCGAGCGGCCAAAGGGATCAGACTGTAAATCTGACGTCTACGACTTCGAAGGTTCGAATCCTTCCCCCTCCACCATTTTTAGCGAGAGCTGCAAGCTCCGCGGGTATAGTTTAGTGGTAGAACCTCAGCCTTCCAAGCTGATGATGCGGGTTCGATTCCCGCTACCCGCTCCAAGTTTGCAGGTCCTGCAAAGGCGTTACGCTCTTGTAGCTCAGTTGGTAGAGCACACCCTTGGTAAGGGTGAGGTCAGCGGTTCAAATCCGCTCAAGAGCTCCATATAACAAGGCAGATATGAAAATATCTGCCTTTGTTTTAATGGCTGGTATTACTGTTTAAATCTTCTGCTGGGGGTTGCTTCGATGGCTAAGGAAAAGTTCGAACGTAATAAGCCGCACGTCAACGTAGGCACCATTGGTCACGTAGACCACGGCAAAACTACCCTGACCGCTGCGCTGACCCGTGTCTGCTCCGAGGTTTTCGGTTCGGCAAAGGTTGACTTCGACAAGATCGATAGCGCCCCAGAAGAAAAAGCACGTGGTATCACCATTAACACAGCTCACGTTGAGTACGATTCGGCTGTGCGTCACTACGCACACGTTGACTGTCCAGGTCATGCCGACTACGTAAAGAACATGATTACCGGTGCTGCTCAGATGGATGGCGCTATTCTGGTTTGCTCGGCCGCTGATGGTCCGATGCCGCAAACCCGTGAGCACATCCTGTTGTCCCGTCAGGTTGGCGTTCCGTACATCGTTGTCTTCCTGAACAAGGCTGACATGGTTGACGATGCTGAGCTGTTGGAGCTGGTTGAGATGGAAGTGCGCGATCTGTTGAGCACTTACGATTTCCCAGGCGACGACACTCCTATCATCATTGGTTCGGCGCTGATGGCGTTGAACGGTCAAGACGACAACGAGATGGGTACCACTGCCGTCAAGAAGTTGGTCGAGACGCTGGATACATATATTCCGCAGCCTGAGCGTGCTATTGATAAGCCGTTCTTGATGCCGATCGAGGATGTGTTCTCGATCTCCGGTCGCGGCACTGTTGTGACTGGTCGTGTTGAGCGTGGCATTGTCCGCATTCAGGAAGAAGTTGAGATTGTTGGTCTTCGTGACACTGTCAAAACTACTTGTACTGGTGTTGAGATGTTCCGCAAACTGCTCGACGAAGGTCGTGCTGGCGAGAACTGCGGCGTTCTGCTGCGCGGTACCAAGCGTGATGATGTCGAGCGTGGCCAGGTACTGGTCAAGCCGGGCACAGTCAAGCCGCATACCAAGTTCACTGCTGAGGTTTACGTTCTGAGCAAGGAAGAAGGAGGGCGTCATACTCCGTTCTTCAAGGGTTATCGTCCACAGTTCTACTTCCGTACAACTGATGTGACTGGTAACTGCGAATTGCCAGAAGGCGTTGAAATGGTGATGCCAGGTGACAACATTCAGATGACTGTCACTCTGATCAAAACCATCGCGATGGAAGATGGCTTGCGTTTCGCTATCCGTGAAGGCGGTCGTACCGTCGGCGCTGGTGTCGTAGCCAAAGTTATCGAGTAAATTGTTGTAATGTCTTTTTCGGGCCGGCATAATGGTCGGCCTGATTTTGTTTTAGGTCAGTAGCTCAATTGGCAGAGCGACGGTCTCCAAAACCGTAGGTTGGGGGTTCGATTCCCTCCTGACCTGCCAGATTCACTTGGTGTGTCTGGCTTTCTTTTCACAGGATCTTCATAGATGACTCCTAAAGCTGAAGCTCAAGGCTCTCGCTTCGATCTGCTCAAGTGGCTTGTAGTAGTCGCCTTGGTGGTTGTTGGCGTTGTTGGCAATCAGTATTACTCTGCTTCGCCGATCCTGTACCGCGTACTTGCATTGCTCGCCATTGCTGCCGTAGCTGCCTTTGTAGGCCTGCAGACAGTCAAGGGCAAGTCTTTCTTTGTACTGGTTAAGGAAGCTCGCACCGAAATTCGTAAAGTCGTGTGGCCAACTCGCCAAGAAACCACGCAGACCACGCTGATTGTTGTGGCTGTTGTTCTGGTTATGGCGTTGCTGTTGTGGGGGCTTGATTCCCTGCTCGGCTGGCTTGTTTCCTTGATTGTCGGCTAAGGGTGTCCCGTGGCTAAGCGTTGGTACGTTGTGCATGCTTACTCCGGTTACGAGAAGCATGTCATGCGCTCGTTGGTAGAGCGCGTAAAGCTGGCTGGCATGGAAGATGGCTTTGGCGAGATTCTGGTTCCCACTGAAGAAGTGGTTGAAATGCGTAATGGCCAGAAACGCAAAAGCGAGCGCAAATTCTTCCCAGGTTATGTGCTGGTTCAGATGGACATGAATGAGGGTACTTGGCACTTGGTCAAGGATACTCCTCGGGTGATGGGTTTCATCGGTGGTACAGCTGATAAACCTGCGCCGATCACTGATAAAGAGGCAGAAGCGATTCTGCGTCGTGTTGCTGATGGTAGCGACAAGCCGAAGCCGAAGACGTTGTTCGAGCCGGGCGAGTCGGTACGTGTCAATGACGGGCCGTTTGCTGATTTCACTGGCACGGTCGAAGAAGTTAACTACGAAAAGAGCCGGATCCAAGTGGCAGTGCTCATTTTCGGTCGCTCTACTCCGGTAGAGTTAGAGTTCAGTCAGGTCGAAAAGGTCTAGCTGAGCAAGCATCCCAACCCCGCAGCCCTAGGCTGTGGGGTTTTGTCGTCACTGGGATAAACGCGCAAGTAACCGGGGAGCCTTTCGAGGCGTTCGAACCCGTAATTGGAGTGCCTCATGGCCAAGAAGATTACCGCTTACATCAAGCTGCAAGTGAAGGCCGCTCAGGCTAACCCAAGCCCACCTGTTGGTCCTGCTTTGGGTCAGCACGGCGTGAACATCATGGAATTCTGCAAGGCTTTCAACGCCCGTACTCAGGGTATTGAACCAGGTCTGCCGACTCCAGTGATCATCACTGTCTACAGCGACCGTAGCTTCACTTTCGAAACCAAGTCCACCCCTGCTTCGGTTCTGCTGAAGAAGGCTGCTGGTCTGACTAGCGGTTCCGCTCGTCCGAACACCGTTAAGGTTGGCACCGTGACCCGTGCTCAGCTGGAAGAAATCGCGAAAACCAAAAACGCGGATCTGACTGCAGCTGATATGGACGCAGCCGTGCGTACTATCGCCGGTTCTGCTCGTAGCATGGGCCTTAACGTGGAGGGTGTGTAATGGCTAAGTTGACCAAGCGTCAAAAGGCTATCGCCGGCAAAATCGAAGCGGGCAAGTCCTACAACTTTGTAGATGCTGCCGCCCTGCTGGCTGAGCTGTCGACTGTCAAGTTCAGCGAGTCGTTCGACGTTGCTGTAAACCTGGGTGTTGACCCGCGTAAATCTGACCAGGTTGTTCGTAGCGCTACTGTGCTGCCACACGGCACTGGCAAGACCGTTCGCGTAGCTGTGTTCACCCAGGGTCCAGCTGCTGAGGCCGCTCTGGCTGCCGGCGCTGACCGTGTAGGTATGGACGACCTGGCTGCCGAAATGAAAGGCGGCGACCTGAACTATGACGTAGTTATCGCATCCCCGGATGCCATGCGCGTTGTTGGTCAGTTGGGTCAGATCCTGGGCCCGCGCGGCCTGATGCCTAACCCTAAAGTCGGCACCGTAACGCCAGACGTAGCTACCGCGGTTAAAAACGCCAAGGCTGGTCAGGTTCGTTATCGCACCGACAAAAACGGCATCATTCACACCTCCGTTGGCAAAGTCGGCTTTGATGCCGTCAAGCTGAAGGAAAACGTTGAAGCCCTGATCGCTGATCTGAAGCGTATCAAGCCAGCTTCCTCGAAAGGTATTTACGTCAAGCGCGTTACCCTGAGCACCACCATGGGTCCAGGTCTGGTCATCGACCAAGGCTCGCTCGACGCGTAAGACACAGATTGGCGCAAGCGATTGCGCCAATTGAAAGATTGGGGTCCCTGCCTGGCGGGGGCTATCCAAGACCGTAGGCGACGCAAGTCTTAAACCTCAAGCCTACGCAGATGGTGCTCCCGGTTCCTTACCGAATCAGACACCAAAACGACATCTGGCCTCGGTTGGATGAAACGGTAACAAGCAGGAGTTTTTCCCGTGGCAATTAAACTTGAAGACAAGAAGGCCATCGTCGCTGAAGTCAACAAGGCTGCCCAAGTTGCTCTGTCCGCTGTCGTGGCTGATGCCCGTGGCGTAACAGTAGGCGCTATGACCGGACTCCGTAAAGAGGCTCGTGAAGCTGGCGTTTACGTACGTGTTGTACGTAACACCCTGCTCAAGCGCGCCGTTGCTGGCACTCAATATGACGTGCTCAACGACGTGTTCACTGGCCCGACCTTGATTGCATTCTCCAAAGAACATCCGGGCGCTGCTGCTCGTATCTTCAAAGAGTTCGCAAAAGGTCAGGATAAGTTCGAGATCAAGGCAGCTGCGTTCGAGGGCAAGTTCCTCGCGGCTAATCAGATCGACGTACTGGCAAGCCTGCCGACCCGTGACGAAGCAATTTCTCAGCTGATGAGCGTGATTCAAGGCGCAACCAGCAAATTGGCTCGTACTCTGGCGGCTCTTCGCGACCAGAAAGAAGCCGCTGCAGCCTAAGGCTGAGCGACACCTTTCAGCGTTTATTGTTTATTTCGACGGCCGCGTAGGCTGTCACCCCAATACAGGAATTTATAGTCATGTCTCTGACTAACGACCAAATCATCGAAGCAATCGGCGAAAAATCCGTTCTGGAAATCGTTGAGCTGATCAAGGCTATGGAAGAGAAGTTCGGCGTTTCTGCTGCCGCTGCTTCCGCTGGTCCAGCTGCTGTCGCTGCTGTTGTTGAAGAACAAACTGAATTCAACGTCATGCTGCTGGAAGCTGGCGAGAAGAAAGTTAACGTGATCAAGGCAGTACGTGAACTGACCGGTCTGGGCCTGAAAGAAGCCAAGGCTGTAGTTGACGGCGCTCCTGGCATCGTTCTGGAAGCTGTTTCGAAAGACGCAGCTGACAAAGCCAAAGCCACTCTGGAAGAAGCAGGCGCTAAAGTCGAGCTGAAGTAAGCATCGACTTTGCTCCTCCAGCCCGAGCGTTAAGCGAAAGGCTGATGGCTGGTGGCTCTTGCCACCGGCCTTTTTCCGTTATTGGCAGCCGACTGGGTCGATGCTGGTAACGAGCTGTAACCACCCGATGCGGTGGCGCAAACCATGGGGTTTGCACGATTTTCTGGCTGCTCCCGTCGGGAGGGGCCAAACAAGCAGGTGACCAAGCTGGGGAACGCTGATGGCTTACTCATATACTGAGAAAAAACGTATCCGCAAGGACTTTAGCAAGTTGCCGGACGTCATGGATGTGCCGTACCTCCTGGCCATCCAGCTGGATTCGTATCGTGAATTCTTGCAAGCGGGAGCGACTAAAGATCAGTTCCGCGACGTGGGCCTGCATGCGGCCTTCAAATCCGTTTTCCCGATCATCAGCTACTCCGGCAATGCTGCGCTGGAGTACGTCGGTTATCGCCTGGGCGAACCGGCATTTGATGTCAAAGAATGCGTATTGCGCGGTGTGACTTACGCCGTACCTTTGCGGGTAAAAGTGCGCCTGATCATTTTCGACAAAGAATCGTCGAACAAAGCGATCAAGGACATTAAAGAGCAAGAAGTCTACATGGGTGAAATCCCCCTGATGACTGAGAACGGTACCTTCGTAATCAACGGTACCGAGCGTGTAATCGTTTCCCAGCTGCACCGTTCCCCGGGCGTGTTCTTCGACCACGACCGTGGCAAGACGCACAGCTCCGGCAAACTGCTGTACTCCGCGCGCATCATTCCTTACCGCGGTTCGTGGCTGGACTTCGAGTTCGACCCGAAAGACTGCGTGTTCGTGCGTATCGACCGTCGTCGCAAGCTGCCTGCATCGGTACTGCTGCGCGCGCTCGGCTATACCACTGAAGAAGTGCTCGACGCGTTCTACACCACCAACGTTTTCCACCTGAGCGGCGAAACCCTCAGTCTGGAACTGATTGCTTCGCGTCTACGTGGTGAAATCGCTGTTCTTGATATTCAGGATGAGAAGGGCAAGGTCATCGTTGAGGCTGGTCGCCGTATTACTGCGCGCCACATCAACCAGATCGAAAAAGCCGGTCTCAAGACCCTGGAAGTGCCTCTGGACTACGTTCTGGGTCGCACTACCGCCAAGGCCATCGTGCATCCGGCAACCGGCGAAATCCTGGCAGAGTGCAACACCGAGCTGAACACCGAGATCCTGGCAAAAATTGCCAAGGCCCAGGTTGTTCGCATCGAAACTCTGTACACCAACGATATCGACTGCGGTCCGTTCGTTTCCGACACCCTGAAGATCGACTCCACCAGCAACCAATTGGAAGCGCTGGTCGAGATCTATCGCATGATGCGTCCAGGCGAGCCGCCAACCAAAGACGCTGCCGAGACTCTGTTCAACAACCTGTTCTTCAGCCCTGAGCGCTATGACCTGTCTGCGGTCGGCCGGATGAAGTTCAACCGTCGTATCGGTCGTACCGAGATCGAAGGTTCGGGCGTGTTGTGCAAAGAAGACATCGTCGCGGTACTGAAGACTCTGGTCGACATCCGTAACGGTAAAGGCATCGTCGATGACATCGACCACCTGGGTAACCGTCGTGTTCGCTGCGTAGGCGAAATGGCCGAGAACCAGTTCCGCGTTGGCCTGGTACGTGTTGAGCGTGCGGTCAAAGAGCGTCTGTCGATGGCTGAAAGCGAAGGCCTGATGCCGCAAGACCTGATCAACGCCAAGCCAGTGGCTGCGGCGGTGAAAGAGTTCTTCGGTTCCAGCCAGCTTTCCCAGTTCATGGACCAGAACAACCCGCTGTCCGAGATCACCCACAAGCGTCGTGTGTCTGCACTCGGCCCTGGCGGTTTGACTCGTGAGCGTGCTGGCTTTGAAGTTCGTGACGTACACCCGACTCACTATGGTCGTGTATGCCCGATTGAAACGCCGGAAGGTCCGAACATCGGTCTGATCAACTCCCTGGCTGCCTATGCGCGCACCAACCAGTACGGCTTCCTCGAGAGCCCGTACCGTGTGGTGAAAGACGCTCTGGTCACCGACGAGATCGTGTTCCTGTCCGCCATCGAAGAAGCTGATCACGTGATCGCTCAGGCTTCGGCCACGATGAACGACAAGAAAGTCCTGATCGACGAGCTGGTAGCTGTTCGTCACTTGAACGAATTCACCGTCAAGGCGCCGGAAGACGTCACCTTGATGGACGTATCGCCGAAGCAGGTAGTTTCGGTTGCTGCGTCGCTGATCCCGTTCCTCGAGCACGACGACGCCAACCGTGCGTTGATGGGTTCGAACATGCAGCGTCAAGCTGTACCAACTCTGCGCGCTGACAAGCCGCTGGTCGGTACCGGCATGGAGCGTAACGTAGCCCGTGACTCCGGCGTTTGCGTCGTGGCTCGTCGTGGTGGCGTTATCGATTCCGTCGACGCCAGCCGTATCGTGGTTCGAGTTGCTGATGACGAAGTTGAAACCGGCGAAGCTGGTGTCGACATCTACAACCTGACCAAGTACACCCGCTCCAACCAGAACACCTGCATCAACCAGCGTCCGCTGGTGCGTAAAGGTGATCGGGTTCAGCGTAGCGACATCATGGCCGACGGTCCGTCCACCGATATGGGTGAGCTGGCTCTGGGTCAGAACATGCGCATCGCGTTCATGGCATGGAACGGCTTCAACTTCGAAGACTCCATCTGCCTGTCCGAGCGTGTGGTTCAGGAAGATCGCTTCACCACGATCCACATTCAGGAACTGACCTGTGTGGCGCGTGACACCAAGCTTGGGCCAGAGGAAATCACTGCAGACATCCCGAACGTGGGTGAAGCTGCACTGAACAAGCTGGACGAAGCCGGTATCGTTTACGTAGGTGCTGAAGTAGGCGCAGGCGACATCCTGGTTGGTAAGGTCACTCCGAAAGGCGAGACCCAGCTGACTCCGGAAGAAAAACTGCTGCGTGCCATCTTCGGTGAAAAAGCCAGCGACGTTAAAGACACCTCCCTGCGCGTGCCTACCGGCACCAAGGGTACCGTCATCGACGTACAGGTCTTCACCCGCGACGGCGTTGAGCGTGATGCTCGTGCACTGTCGATCGAGAAGACTCAACTCGACGAGATCCGCAAGGACCTGAACGAAGAGTTCCGTATCGTTGAAGGCGCCACTTTCGAACGTCTGCGTTCCGCTCTGGTCGGCCACAAAGCCGAAGGCGGCGCCGGCCTGAAGAAAGGTCAGGACATCACCGACGAAGTTCTCGACGGTCTTGAGCATGGTCAGTGGTTCAAACTGCGCATGGCTGAAGATGCTCTGAACGAGCAGCTTGAGAAGGCTCAGGCCTACATCGTTGATCGCCGCCGTCTGCTGGACGACAAGTTCGAAGACAAGAAGCGCAAACTGCAGCAGGGCGATGACCTGGCTCCAGGCGTGCTGAAAATCGTCAAGGTTTACCTGGCAATCCGTCGCCGCATCCAGCCGGGCGACAAGATGGCCGGTCGTCACGGTAACAAGGGTGTGGTCTCCGTGATCATGCCGGTTGAAGACATGCCGCACGATGCCAATGGTACTCCGGTCGACGTCGTCCTCAACCCGTTGGGCGTACCTTCGCGTATGAACGTTGGTCAGATCCTTGAAACCCACCTGGGCCTCGCGGCCAAAGGTCTGGGCGAGAAGATCAACCGGATGATCGAAGAGCAGCGCAAAGTCGCTGAGCTTCGTAAATTCCTCGACGAGATCTACAACCAGATCGGCGGTCGTAACGAAGATCTGGATAGCTTCTCGGACCAGGAAATCCTGGATCTGGCGAAGAACCTGCGTGGCGGCGTTCCAATGGCCACTCCAGTGTTCGACGGCGCCAAGGAAAGCGAAATCAAGGCCATGCTGAAACTGGCAGACCTGCCAGAGAGCGGCCAGATGCAGCTGACCGACGGCCGTACCGGCAACAAGTTCGAGCGCCCGGTTACTGTTGGCTACATGTACATGCTGAAGCTGAACCACTTGGTAGACGACAAGATGCACGCTCGTTCTACCGGTTCGTACAGCCTGGTTACCCAGCAGCCGCTGGGTGGTAAGGCGCAGTTCGGTGGTCAGCGTTTCGGGGAGATGGAGGTCTGGGCACTGGAAGCATACGGTGCTGCTTACACTCTGCAAGAAATGCTCACAGTGAAGTCGGACGATGTGAACGGCCGTACCAAGATGTACAAAAACATCGTGGATGGCGATCACCGTATGGAGCCGGGCATGCCCGAGTCTTTCAACGTGTTGATCAAGGAAATTCGTTCCCTCGGCATCGATATCGATCTGGAAACCGAATAACACGTGACGCGAATCGAGAGCGGGGCAGGATTGCCCGCTCTCTGCTCCGCCAGGAGGAAAGGCCTTGAAAGACCTACTGAATTTGCTGAAAAACCAGGGTCAAGTCGAAGAGTTCGACGCCATCCGTATTGGATTGGCATCGCCTGAGATGATCCGTTCGTGGTCGTTCGGTGAAGTTAAAAAGCCGGAAACCATCAACTACCGTACGTTCAAACCTGAACGTGACGGCCTGTTCTGCGCCAAGATCTTTGGCCCGGTAAAGGATTACGAGTGCCTGTGCGGTAAGTACAAGCGCTTGAAGCACCGTGGCGTGATCTGCGAGAAGTGCGGCGTTGAAGTCGCGCTGGCTAAAGTTCGTCGTGAGCGCATGGCGCACATCGAACTGGCCTCGCCAGTTGCCCACATCTGGTTCTTGAAATCGCTGCCGTCGCGTATCGGCTTGCTGATGGACATGACCCTGCGTGATATCGAACGCGTTCTCTATTTCGAGAGCTATGTCGTTATCGATCCAGGCATGACCACCCTTGAAAAAGGTCAGCTGCTCAACGACGAGCAGTACTTCGAAGCGCTGGAAGAGTTCGGCGACGATTTCGATGCCCGTATGGGTGCCGAAGCTGTCCGTGAACTGCTGCACGCTATCGACCTGGAACACGAGATTGGCCGTCTGCGCGAAGAAATTCCGCAAACCAACTCCGAAACCAAAATCAAAAAGCTGTCCAAGCGTCTGAAGTTGATGGAAGCCTTCCAGGGTTCCGGCAACCTTCCAGAATGGATGGTGCTGACCGTTCTGCCGGTTCTGCCGCCAGATCTGCGTCCACTGGTCCCGCTGGATGGCGGTCGCTTCGCGACTTCCGACCTCAACGATCTGTATCGTCGAGTAATCAACCGTAACAACCGCTTGAAGCGTCTGCTCGATCTGTCCGCTCCGGACATCATCGTGCGCAACGAAAAGCGTATGTTGCAGGAAGCTGTCGATGCACTGCTCGACAACGGTCGTCGTGGCCGCGCTATCACCGGTTCGAACAAGCGTCCTCTGAAATCCCTGGCTGACATGATCAAGGGTAAGCAAGGTCGTTTCCGTCAGAACTTGCTCGGTAAGCGTGTTGACTACTCCGGTCGTTCGGTAATTACCGTAGGTCCGACCCTGCGTCTGCACCAGTGCGGTCTGCCGAAGAAAATGGCCCTCGAGCTGTTCAAGCCGTTCATCTTCGGCAAGCTGGAAATGCGTGGTCTCGCTACCACCATCAAAGCTGCCAAGAAGATGGTCGAGCGCGAGCTGCCAGAGGTTTGGGACGTTCTCGCTGAAGTGATCCGTGAACACCCGGTTCTCCTCAACCGTGCACCGACCCTTCACCGTCTGGGTATCCAGGCGTTTGAACCGGTACTGATCGAAGGTAAGGCTATCCAGCTGCACCCTCTGGTCTGTGCTGCGTACAACGCCGACTTCGACGGCGACCAAATGGCCGTGCACGTACCGCTGACACTGGAAGCCCAGTTGGAAGCGCGTGCGTTGATGATGTCGACCAACAACATTCTGTCGCCAGCCAACGGTGAGCCAATCATCGTTCCGTCGCAGGACGTTGTATTGGGTCTGTACTACATGACTCGTGAAGCGATCAACGCCAAAGGCGAAGGTCGTGTGTTCGCGGATCTGCAAGAAGTTGACCGTGTGTTCCGTGCCGGCGAAGCCGCACTGCACGCCAAGGTCAAAGTGCGGATCAACGAAACCGTCAACGATCGTGATGGTGGCAGCGTCAAGAACACCCGTATCGTCGACACCACTGTCGGCCGTGCGCTGTTGTTCCAGGTTGTTCCACCTGGCCTGTCATACGACGTCGTCAACCAGCCGATGAAGAAAAAGGCGATCTCCAAGCTGATCAACCAGTGCTACCGCGTGGTTGGTTTGAAAGAGACCGTGATCTTCGCTGACCAGTTGATGTACACCGGTTTTGCTTATTCGACCATCTCCGGCGTTTCCATCGGTGTTAACGACTTCGTTATCCCGGATGAAAAAGCCCGCATCATCGGTGCTGCTACCGACGAAGTGAAAGAGATCGAAAGTCAGTACGCCTCCGGCCTGGTAACCCAGGGCGAGAAGTACAACAAAGTGATCGACCTTTGGTCCAAGGCGAACGACGAAGTTTCCAAGGCGATGATGGCCAACCTCTCGAAAGAGAAAGTCATCGACCGTCATGGCGTCGAAGTCGACCAAGAGTCCTTCAACTCGATGTACATGATGGCCGACTCGGGCGCACGGGGTTCTGCTGCGCAGATCCGTCAGCTCGCCGGTATGCGTGGCCTGATGGCCAAGCCGGACGGTTCCATCATCGAAACGCCGATTACTGCGAACTTCCGTGAAGGTTTGAGCGTACTTCAGTACTTCATCTCCACTCACGGTGCTCGTAAAGGTTTGGCGGATACCGCGTTGAAAACTGCGAACTCCGGTTACCTGACTCGTCGTCTGGTAGACGTGGCGCAGGATCTGGTTGTGACCGAGATTGATTGCGGCACCGAACATGGCCTGGTAATGACTCCGCACATTGAAGGCGGTGACGTTGTCGAGCCGTTGGGTGAGCGCGTATTGGGTCGTGTCATTGCTCGTGACGTGTTCAAGCCAGGTACCGAAGAAATCATCGTTCCTGCCGGCACGCTGGTAGACGAGAAGTGGGTCGAGTTCATCGAGCTGAACAGCATCGACGAAGTGATCGTGCGTTCGCCGATCAGCTGCGAAACCCGCTATGGCATTTGCGCCAAGTGCTACGGCCGTGACTTGGCTCGTGGTCACCAGGTGAACATCGGTGAAGCGGTCGGCGTTATCGCTGCCCAGTCCATCGGTGAGCCGGGTACCCAGCTGACCATGCGTACGTTCCACATCGGTGGTGCGGCAAGCCGGACCTCCGCAGCTGATAGCGTTCAGGTGAAAAATGGCGGTACCGTCCGTCTGCATAACCTGAAACACGTTGAGCGAGTGGATGGTTGCCTGGTTGCTGTGTCCCGTTCCGGTGAGCTGGCGATCGCTGATGACTTCGGTCGTGAGCGCGAGCGTTACAAGCTGCCGTACGGTGCTGTGATTTCGGTTAAAGAAGGTGACAAGGTCGACGCTGGCGCAATCGTGGCCAAGTGGGATCCGCACACTCACCCAATCGTTACCGAAATGAAAGGTACCGTGACCTACGTGGGCATGGAAGAAGGCATCACGATCAAGCGTCAGACTGACGAATTGACCGGTATGACCAATATTGAAGTACTCGACGCCAAAGACCGTCCAGCTGCCGGTAAAGATATCCGTCCTGCTGTGAAGATGGTTGATGACAACGGCAAGGATCTCTTGCTGCCGGGTACCGACGTAATTGCTCAGTACTTCCTGCCTGCTAACGCCCTGGTCGGTGTAGCGGACGGCGCGAAAATCGCGATCGGTGATGTTATCGCTCGTATTCCGCAAGAGACTTCGAAAACCCGTGACATCACCGGTGGTCTGCCGCGTGTTGCCGACTTGTTCGAAGCCCGTCGTCCGAAAGAAGCCTCGATTCTGGCTGAAGTCAGCGGCACCATCGCGTTCGGTAAAGAGACCAAAGGCAAGCGCCGTCTGGTCATTACCCCGAACGACGGTAGCGATCCGTATGAAGAGCTGATTCCGAAGTGGCGTCACCTGAACGTCTTCGAAGGCGAACAGGTAAACCGCGGCGAAGTTATCTCCGACGGCCCAAGCGATCCACACGACATCCTGCGTCTGCTGGGTGTGAGTGCGCTGGCCAAGTACATCGTGAACGAGATCCAGGACGTTTATCGTCTGCAAGGCGTGAAGATCAACGATAAGCACATCGAGACCATCCTGCGTCAGATGCTGCGTAAAGTTGAAATCGCTGAATCCGGCGATTCCAGTTTCATCAAGGGCGACCAGATGGAATTGACTCACGTTCTGGTAGAGAACGAGCGTTTGGCTGGCGACGAGAAATTCGTTTCCAAGTTCACTCGCGTGCTGCTGGGTATCACCAAGGCGTCGTTGTCCACCGAATCGTTCATCTCGGCGGCTTCCTTCCAGGAAACCACTCGCGTACTGACCGAAGCGGCGGTAACCGGCAAGCGCGATTACCTGCGCGGCCTGAAAGAAAACGTAGTCGTGGGTCGTCTGATCCCGGCCGGTACCGGTCTGGCTTATCACAGCGAGCGCAAGCGCCGCCGTGATGCTGACAAACCGTTGCGCGTTAGCGCCAGTGAAGTGGAAGCTGCACTGACCGAAGCACTGAACTCGAGCGGTAACTGAGTTCTGCGGTAAATGAGTGTGGGGCCCCGGTCGTTCCGTTCATCGAATCGAGACAATTTGTCGAGGTTGGATGAGCGGGGAGGTCGGGGCCTTGCCTTGACTGGGGACAAGATCCTCTTTAGACTCTTGTACCCCTAAATTTGGCGGGAATTCGTTCCTGCCATTTTGCTTTTCTTGCAAGACAATAGCGTCGCAAGACAACAGTGGAGCTAGTAGATGGCAACTATCAACCAGCTGGTACGTCAGCCGCGTAAGCGTATCGTCGAGAAATCCGACGTGCCTGCGCTGCAGAACTGCCCGCAACGTCGTGGCGTATGCACCCGTGTGTATACCACCACGCCGAAAAAACCTAACTCGGCACTGCGTAAAGTATGCCGTGTGCGTCTGACCAACGGTTTCGAGGTTTCCTCGTACATCGGCGGTGAAGGCCACAACCTGCAAGAGCACAGCGTGGTACTGATCCGCGGCGGTCGTGTAAAAGACTTGCCAGGTGTTCGTTACCACACCGTACGCGGTTCTTTGGATACTTCCGGCGTTAAAGGTCGTAACCAGGGTCGTTCGAAGTACGGTACCAAGAAGCCTAAGTAGTAGCGGCTTTTTGTAAGAACTGATTTTCTATTTTTCTGAGTCGATAAGAGTAAGGTCGGAGGCGTCCCGAAAGGGCACCGATTCCGAGCGAACCTGAAGACCGTTTGAGGGCTTATCCATGCCAAGAAGACGCGTAGCAGCCAAGCGCGAAGTGCTTGACGATCCAAAATACGGCAGCCAGATCCTGGCCAAGTTCATGAACCACGTAATGGAAAGCGGCAAGAAAGCCGTTGCCGAGCGTATCGTTTATGGCGCGCTGGAAAAGGTTAAAGAACGCAAGAACAGCGATCCCCTGGAAATCTTCGAGAAAGCTCTCGACGCCATCGCTCCGCTGGTCGAAGTAAAGTCGCGCCGTGTAGGCGGTGCCACTTACCAGGTTCCGGTCGAAGTTCGTCCGTCCCGTCGTAACGCTCTGGCAATGCGCTGGTTGGTAGACTTCGCCCGTAAGCGCGGCGAGAAGTCTATGGCTCTGCGTTTGGCTGGCGAACTGTTGGACGCTGCTGAAGGCAAAGGTGCTGCAGTTAAGAAGCGTGAAGACGTGCACCGTATGGCTGAAGCCAACAAGGCTTTCTCGCACTACCGCTTCTAATTTTAGCGTCACTAATTTTGCGAGGGCTTTATGGCTCGTACTACACCGATTAATCGCTACCGTAACATTGGTATCGTTGCTCACGTGGATGCTGGTAAAACCACCACCACCGAGCGCGTCCTTTTTTACACTGGCAAAAGTCACAAAATGGGCGAGGTGCATGACGGCGCCGCGACCACAGACTGGATGGTGCAGGAGCAGGAGCGTGGTATTACCATTACTTCTGCTGCTATTACCGCCTTCTGGCAGGGTTCCGAGAAGCAGCACAAAGACCAGTATCGCTTCAACGTCATCGACACCCCGGGCCACGTTGACTTCACTATTGAAGTTGAGCGTTCCTTGCGTGTTCTCGACGGCGCGGTCGTTGTGTTCTGCGGCACCTCGGGTGTTGAGCCTCAGTCGGAAACCGTATGGCGTCAGGCCAACAAGTACGGCGTTCCACGTCTTGTTTATGTAAACAAGATGGACCGTGCTGGTGCGAACTTCCTGCGCGTGATCGGTCAGATCAAGCAGCGTCTGGGTCACACCCCGGTTCCAATCCAGTTGGCTATCGGTTCCGAAGACAACTTCCAGGGTCAGATCGACCTGATGGCTATGGAAGCTGTTTACTGGAATGATTCTGACAAAGGCATGGTTCCAGTTCGCAAGCCTATCCCTGCAGAACTGCAGGAACTGGCTGACGAATGGCGCGGCAATATGGTTGAAGCTGCGGCTGAAGCCAGCGAAGAGCTGATGAACAAGTACCTCGAAGGTGAAGAACTCACCAACGCGGAAATCAAGGCCGCTCTGCGTCAGCGTACTATCGCTGGTGAGATCGTTCTGGCTGTTTGCGGTTCTTCCTTCAAGAACAAGGGTGTTCCCCTGGTTCTCGACGCCGTGATCGACTACCTGCCTGCTCCTTCCGACATTCCTGCCATCAAGGGTACAGACCCGGATGACGAGACCAAGGAAATGGAGCGTCACGCAGACGACAGCGAGCCGTTCTCGGCTCTGGCGTTCAAGATCGCTACCGACCCATTCGTGGGTACCTTGACCTTCGTTCGAGTTTACTCGGGCGTGTTGGCCTCCGGCGACGGCGTGATCAACTCGGTTAAAGGCAAGAAAGAGCGTGTGGGTCGTATGGTGCAAATGCACGCAAACGCCCGTGAAGAAATCAAGGAAGTACGCGCTGGTGACATCGCGGCCTTGATCGGCATGAAGGACGTCACCACTGGTGAGACTTTGTGCAACGCTGACAAGCCAATCATCCTGGTTCGCATGGACTTCCCGGAGCCGGTTATTTCGGTTGCCGTAGAGCCTAAGACCAAGGATGACCAGGAAAAAATGGGTATCGCTCTGGGCAAGCTCGCTCAGGAAGATCCATCTTTCCGCGTCAAGACTGATGAAGAGACTGGTCAAACGATCATCTCCGGCATGGGCGAGTTGCACCTGGACATCCTGGTTGACCGGATGCGCCGTGAGTTCAACGTCGAAGCCAACATCGGTAAGCCACAAGTTTCGTACCGTGAGCGCATCACGAAGAGCTGCGAAATTGAAGGCAAGTTCGTTCGTCAGTCCGGCGGTCGTGGCCAGTTCGGTCACTGCTGGATTCGTTTTGCTCCTGCTGACGAAGGTCAGGAAGGTCTGCAATTCCTGAACGAAGTAGTGGGTGGTGTGGTTCCTAAGGAATACATCCCGGCTATCCAGAAGGGTATCGAAGAGCAGATGAAGA
This sequence comes from Pseudomonas sp. PS02303, assembly GCF_029959925.1. Taxonomy (NCBI): domain Bacteria; kingdom Pseudomonadati; phylum Pseudomonadota; class Gammaproteobacteria; order Pseudomonadales; family Pseudomonadaceae; genus Pseudomonas; species Pseudomonas sp. PS02303. The sequence continues at coordinate 43,411 of NZ_JASCOM010000018.1, read as the reverse complement.
ACGGCGTTGTGGCCGGCTATCCGCTAATCGGCCTGAAGGCTACCGTGTTTGATGGTTCTTACCACGACGTCGACTCCAACGAGATGGCGTTTAAGGTGGCTGCTTCCATGGCAACCAAGCAACTGGCCCAGAAGGGCGGTGGTGAGTTGCTTGAGCCGATCATGGCGGTAGAGGTTGTTACACCTGAAGACTATATGGGTGACGTGATGGGCGACCTTAACCGTCGTCGCGGCATGATCCTGGGTATGGAAGACACGGTCTCCGGCAAAGTAATTCGTGCTGAGGTTCCGCTGGGCGAGATGTTCGGTTATGCAACTGACGTCCGTTCCATGTCCCAAGGTCGCGCAAGCTACTCTATGGAATTCAAAAAATACAATACGGCTCCGTCGCACATCGTCGAAACCGTTACCAAAAAACAAGGCTGATTCAGCCCCTTTAGGCTAGGAGTTAATTGTCGTGGCTAAAGAAAAATTTGACCGTACCCTCCCGCACGTCAACGTTGGCACCATCGGTCACGTCGACCACGGTAAAACCACGCTGACCGCTGCTCTGACTCGCGTCTGCTCCGAAGTTTTCGGTTCGGCCGTTGTTGCTTTCGACAAAATCGACAGCGCTCCGGAAGAAAAGGCTCGTGGTATCACCATCAACACCGCGCACGTTGAATACAACTCGCTGATCCGTCACTACGCTCACGTTGACTGCCCAGGTCACGCTGACTACGTGAAGAACATGATCACCGGTGCTGCTCAGATGGACGGCGCTATCCTGGTTTGCTCGGCCGCTGATGGTCCGATGCCACAAACCCGTGAGCACATCCTGCTGTCCCGTCAGGTTGGCGTTCCGTACATCGTTGTCTTCCTGAACAAGGCTGACATGGTTGACGACGCTGAGCTGCTGGAACTGGTTGAGATGGAAGTGCGCGACCTGCTGAGCACTTACGACTTCCCAGGTGACGACACTCCGATCATCATCGGTTCGGCTCTGATGGCTCTGAACGGCCAAGACGACAACGAAATGGGCACCACTGCCGTTCGTAAGCTGGTTGAGACTCTGGACAGCTACATTCCAGATCCAGTTCGCGTTATCGACAAGCCGTTCCTGATGCCAATCGAAGACGTATTCTCGATCTCCGGTCGCGGTACTGTTGTAACTGGCCGTATCGAGCGCGGTATCGTCAAGGTTCAGGATCCACTGGAAATCGTTGGTCTGCGTGACACTACCGTCACCACCTGTACCGGTGTTGAAATGTTCCGTAAGCTGCTCGACGAAGGTCGTGCTGGCGAGAACTGCGGCGTTCTGCTGCGTGGTACCAAGCGTGACGACGTTGAGCGTGGCCAGGTTCTGGTTAAGCCAGGTTCGGTCAAGCCGCACACCAAGTTCGAAGCTGAAGTCTACGTTCTGAGCAAAGAAGAAGGCGGTCGTCACACTCCGTTCTTCAAAGGCTACCGTCCACAGTTCTACTTCCGTACTACTGACGTGACTGGTAACTGCGAACTGCCGGAAGGCGTTGAAATGGTAATGCCGGGCGACAACATCAAAATGGTTGTCACCCTGATCAAGACCATCGCAATGGAAGACGGTCTGCGTTTCGCTATCCGTGAAGGCGGTCGTACCGTCGGCGCTGGCGTCGTAGCCAAAATCATCGAGTAAGCTCTTTTCGAGTTGGCTTTGATGAATTGAAAAAGCCCCCGCTTAGCGGGGGCTTTTTTATTGGGTTGACACCTATATGGGGCGTCTATAGAATTGCGCCTCCTTTTAACGGGCGTATTGCGCTCGGTGGGAATAGCAGCCGGAGTCTGAAATCCAATGCAAAATCAGCAAATCCGTATCAGGTTGAAGGCTTTTGACCATCGCCTGATCGACCAATCCACCCAGGAAATCGTGGAAACCGCGAAACGTACTGGTGCTCAAGTGCGTGGTCCAATTCCACTGCCTACCCGTAAAGAGCGGTTCACCGTTCTGGTCTCCCCGCACGTCAACAAAGACGCGCGTGACCAGTACGAGATCCGTACTCATAAGCGCGTACTGGACATCGTCCAGCCAACGGATAAAACCGTTGATGCTCTTATGAAGCTTGATCTTGCGGCCGGTGTGGAAGTACAGATCAGCCTCGGCTAAGACTCGGTCTTAGTCGTGTAACGCTCTGAAATGGGCGGCCATAGCGGGTGAAAGCCCCGTACACTCATGAGGTTTACAACATGACTATTGGTGTAGTCGGTCGTAAATGCGGTATGACCCGTATTTTCACCGAAGAAGGTGTCTCCATTCCGGTCACGGTCATTGAGATCGAGCCGAATCGCGTCACCCAGTTCAAAACTGAAGAGACCGATGGCTATCGTGCAGTGCAAGTCACTGTAGGCGAGCGTCGTGCTTCGCGTGTTACAGCTGCTCAAGCTGGCCACTTCGCTAAAGCGAACGTTGCCGCTGGTCGTACCGTAATGGAATTCCGCCTTGAAGAAGGCGAGTACCAGGCCGGCGATCTGATCAACGCTGAAATCTTCGCCGCTGGTCAACTGGTTGATGTAACCGGTCAGTCCAAGGGTAAGGGCTTCCAGGGTACGATCAAGCGTTGGAACTTCCGCGGGCAAGATAATACCCACGGTAACTCCGTGTCCCACCGCGTTCCAGGCTCTATCGGCCAGTGCCAGACTCCTGGTCGTGTATTCAAGGGCAAAAAAATGTCCGGTCATATGGGCGCTGAGCGCGTGACCGTGCAGTCCCTCGAAGTAGTGCGCGTGGACGCTGAACGCAATCTGTTGTTGGTCAAGGGCGCTGTTCCTGGCGCTACTGGCGGCAACTTGGTTGTACGTCCAGCAGCCAAGGCTCGCGGTTAAGGGGAAGCTGACATGCAATTAAATGTAAATGACGCTCAAGCGATCGAAGTTTCCGAACTGACATTTGGCGGCGAATTCAACGAGACGCTGGTTCACCAAGCAGTCGTGGCCTACATGGCCGGCGGCCGTCAAGGTAGCAAGCAGCAAAAGACCCGTTCCGACGTTCGTGGTGGCGGTAAGCGCCCATGGCGTCAGAAAGGTACTGGCCGTGCTCGTGCCGGTACTATCCGTAGCCCAATCTGGCGTGGCGGCGGTACCACTTTCGCAGCTCGTCCTCAGGATCACACCCAGAAGCTGAACAAGAAGATGTATCGCGCAGCAATGCGTTCCATCCTTGCTGAGCTGGTGCGTACTGATCGTCTGGTTGTGGTTCAGGACTTCGCTGTTGATGCACCGAAGACCAAAGATCTGCTGAACAAACTGACCGGCATGGGCCTGACTGACGTCTTGATCGTGTCTGAAGTAGTTGATCAGAACCTGTACCTGGCTGCTCGTAACCTGCCACACGTTGATGTACGTGACGTGCAAGGTTCCGATCCAGTTAGTCTGATCGCATACGACAAGGTGTTGATCACCGTGTCGGCCGTGAAGAAATTCGAGGAGCTGCTGGGATGAACCAGGAACGCGTATTTAAAGTTCTGCTTGGCCCGCACGTTTCCGAGAAGGCTACGGTTCTGGCTGACAAGAAAGGCCAGTTCGTTTTCAAGGTTGCAACTGACGCAACCAAGCTGGAAATCAAGAAGGCCGTCGAAAGCCTGTTCAGCGTGAAAGTAGAGCGTGTTACTACCCTGAATGTTCTGGGTAAGAGCAAGCGCACTGCTCGCGGTCTGGGCAAGCGTAATGACTGGAAGAAGGCAGTTATCTCCCTTCAGCCAGGCCAAGATCTCGATTTCAGCAGCAGTGCTGAGTAAGGAAGGGGTGCATCATGGCAATCGTTAAATGCAAACCGACTTCCCCTGGCCGCCGTTTTGTGGTCAAGGTGGTCAACCAGGAGCTGCATAAAGGCGCTCCTCACGCACCGCTGCTCGAGAAAAAATCGAAGACTGGTGGTCGTAACAACAATGGTCGCATTACCACTCGTCACATCGGTGGTGGCCATAAGCAGCATTATCGTCTGGTCGATTTCCGTCGCAACGACAAAGATGGCATCTCTGCCACTGTCGAGCGTATCGAATACGATCCAAACCGTACTGCTCACATCGCTCTGCTGCTGTACGCAGATGGCGAGCGTCGCTACATCATCGCCCCTAAAGGCGTGAGTGCTGGCGACCAGCTGATCGCAGGTGCTTTGGCGCCGATCAAGCCGGGCAACGCTCTGCAACTGCGTAACATTCCAGTTGGTAGCACCGTACACGGCATCGAATTGAAGCCAGGTAAAGGCGCGCAAATCGCTCGTTCCGCTGGTGCTTCGGCTCAGCTGATCGCTCGTGAAGGTGTCTACGTGACCCTGCGTCTGCGTTCTGGTGAGATGCGTAAAGTGCTGGCTGAATGCCGTGCGACCCTGGGTGAAGTCTCGAACTCCGAGCACAGCCTGCGTTCGCTGGGTAAAGCTGGTGCCAAACGCTGGCGTGGCGTTCGCCCAACCGTTCGTGGTGTTGCCATGAACCCGGTTGACCACCCACATGGTGGTGGTGAAGGTCGTACCTCTGGTGGTCGTCATCCGGTATCGCCATGGGGCTTCCCGACTAAGGGCGCGAAGACTCGTGGTAATAAGCGTACCGACAAAATGATCGTCCGTCGTCGCAAGTAAATAGAGGGATACGACAGTGCCACGTTCTCTGAAAAAAGGTCCTTTTATTGATCTTCACCTACTGAAGAAGATCGAAGTGGCGGCGGAAAAGAACGATCGCAAACCAGTTAAAACCTGGTCGCGTCGTTCGATGATCCTGCCACAAATGGTCGGTCTGACCATTGCAGTTCATAACGGTCGTCAACATGTTCCAGTTCTCGTGAACGAAGACATGGTCGGCCACAAACTAGGCGAGTTTGCCGGTACCCGCACATATCGTGGGCACGTGGCAGACAAGAAAGCCAAGCGTTAAGGGGTAAGGAACGATGGAAGTAGCCGCTAAGTTGTCGGGCGCTCGAATCTCCGCCCAGAAAGCCCGCTTGGTCGCCGACCAGATCCGCGGGAAGAAGGTGGGCGAAGCGCTCAACCTGTTGGCTTTCAGCAGTAAGAAAGCCGCCGAGATCATGAAGAAAGTGCTGGAGTCGGCCGTAGCCAACGCCGAGCATAACGAAGGCGCAGACGTTGATGACCTCAAGGTCAGCACCGTTTTCGTCAACGAAGGGCGTTCGCTGAAGCGAATCATGCCACGTGCCAAAGGCCGTGCTGATCGCATCGTCAAGCGGTCTTGCCATATCACTGTCAAGGTTGCTGACAAGTAACGGAGTCGAAGAGATGGGTCAGAAAGTACATCCCATTGGCATTCGCCTGGGAATCGTCAAGGAACACACCTCCGTCTGGTACGCAGACGGTCGGACTTATGCGGACTATTTGTTCGCTGATCTGAAGGTGCGTGAGTATCTCCAAGACAAACTAAAAAGCGCGTCCGTAAGCCGTATCGATATCCATCGTCCGGCTCAAACTGCACGTATCACCATCCACACCGCTCGTCCAGGTATCGTTATCGGGAAGAAAGGTGAAGATGTTGAGAAACTGCGTCAGGACCTGACCAAACAAATGGGTGTGCCTGTGCACATCAATATCGAAGAAATCCGCAAGCCGGAACTCGACGGTATGTTGGTTGCGCAGAGCGTAGCTCAGCAGCTGGAGCGTCGCGTAATGTTCCGTCGCGCTATGAAGCGCGCTGTACAAAACGCCATGCGCATTGGTGCCAAAGGCATCAAAATCCAAGTGAGCGGTCGTCTCGGCGGTGCTGAAATCGCACGTACTGAATGGTATCGCGAAGGTCGTGTGCCACTGCACACCCTGCGTGCCGACATCGACTATGCCAACTACGAAGCTCACACCACTTACGGTGTGATCGGTGTAAAGGTTTGGATCTTCAAAGGCGAAGTAATTGGTGGTCGCCAAGAAGAACTGAAACCACAAGCACCAGCGCCTCGTAAAAAAGCTGCTAAGTAAGGGGTACGCCAAATGTTGCAACCAAAGCGTACGAAGTTCCGCAAGCAGATGACAGGCCACAACCGTGGTCTGGCTCAGCGCGGTAGCAAAGTCAGCTTCGGCGAGTTCGCGCTGAAGTCTGTAGCTCGTGGTCGTCTCACCGCTCGTCAGATCGAGTCAGCGCGTCGTGCTCTGACCCGTCACGTTAAACGTGGCGGCAAGATCTGGATCCGTGTATTCCCGGACAAGCCTATTTCCAAAAAGCCACTCGAAGTTCGGATGGGTAAAGGTAAGGGTAGTGTGGAGTACTGGGTTGCCCAGATTCAGCCAGGCAAAGTCCTGTATGAAATCGAGGGTGTTTCTGAAGAGCTGGCGCGTGAGGCTTTTGCCCTGGCTGCTGCAAAGCTGCCGCTCGCCACCGCCTTTGTTAAACGGACGGTGATGTGATGAAAGCGAATGAACTTCGTGAAAAATCCGCACAGCAGCTGAACGAGCAACTGCTCGGCTTGCTGCGCGACCAGTTCAATCTGCGTATGCAGAAAGCAACTGGCCAGTTGGGGCAGTCTCATCTGCTCTCGCAAGTTAAGCGTGACATCGCTCGCGTGAAGACTGTGCTCAACCAGCAGGCAGGTAAGTAATCATGGCTGAAGCCGAAAAAACTGTCCGTACGCTGACTGGCCGTGTTGTCAGCGACAAGATGGACAAAACCATCACCGTTCTGATCGAGCGTCGCGTTAAGCACCCGATCTACGGTAAATACGTTAAGCGTTCGACTAAGCTGCACGCGCACGACGAAACCAATCAGTGCCACATCGGCGACAAAGTCACTATTCGTGAAACTCGTCCTTTGGCCAAGACCAAGTCTTGGGCGCTGGTTGATGTTCTCGAACGCGCTGTGGAAGTCTAAGGACTAGGGGTCGGAGAAATTATATGATTCAGACTCAATCCATGCTCGATGTGGCCGATAACAGCGGCGCTCGCCGTGTTATGTGCATCAAGGTGCTGGGTGGCTCCCATCGTCGTTACGCTGGTATCGGTGACATCATCAAAGTTACCGTCAAGGAAGCAATTCCTCGCGGTAAAGTGAAAAAAGGCCAAGTGATGACTGCTGTTGTAGTCCGCACTCGTCACGGTGTACGCCGTGCTGATGGCTCCATTATCCGCTTTGATGGCAACGCTGCTGTTCTTCTGAACAACAAGCAAGAGCCGATCGGCACCCGTATCTTTGGGCCAGTGACCCGTGAACTTCGTACTGAGAAGTTCATGAAGATCGTCTCGCTCGCCCCAGAAGTGCTGTAAGGAGATCCGACATGCAAAAGATTCGTCGTGACGACGAGATCATCGTGATCGCCGGCAAAGACAAAGGTAAGCGCGGTAAGGTGCTTAAGGTTCTCGCTAATAACCGTCTGGTTATTGGTGGTCTGAACCTGGTTAAGCGTCATACCAAGCCTAACCCGATGTCGGGCGTACAAGGCGGTATCGTCGAAAAAGAAGCTCCACTGGACGCTTCTAACGTCGCCATTTTCAACGGCGAAACCAACAAGGCTGACCGCGTTGGTTTCAAAGTAGAAGACGGCAAGAAAATTCGTGTCTTCAAGTCGACCCAAAAAGCGGTTGATGCTTGAACACTGCTAGGTAGAAGACCATGGCACGACTAAAAGAGATTTACTGGAAGGAAATCGCACCGAAGCTTAAGGAAGAACTTAAGCTTTCGAACGTGATGGAAGTTCCACGCGTTACCAAAATCACCCTGAACATGGGTCTGGGCGAAGCTGTCGGTGACAAAAAAGTCATCGAGCACGCTGTTGCCGACCTGGAAAAGATCACCGGTCAGAAAGTCGTTGTGACTTACGCTCGGAAATCCATCGCTGGCTTTAAAGTCCGTGAAGGTTGGCCGATCGGCGTCAAAGTGACCCTGCGCCGTGAGCGTATGTACGAGTTCCTGGATCGTCTGCTGTCGATCTCCCTGCCTCGGGTTCGCGACTTCCGCGGCCTGAATGCCAAGTCCTTCGATGGTCGTGGTAACTACAGCATGGGCGTTAAAGAGCAGATCATCTTCCCGGAAATCGACTACGACAAGATCGATGCTCTCCGCGGTCTGGACATTACCCTGACCACCACTGCCAAGAACGATGATGAAGGTCGCGCCCTGTTGCGTGCTTTCAAATTCCCGTTCCGCAACTGATTGGAGTAGGAAAATGGCCAAGATGAGCATGAAAAACCGCGAGCTGAAGCGTCAGCTCACGGTTGCCAAGTACGCCAAAAAGCGTGCAGCACTGAAAGCTATCATCGTTGATCTGAACGCAAGTCCAGAAGCACGTTGGGAAGCTACAGTAGCTCTGCAGAAGCAGCCACGTGACGCAAGCGCCTCGCGCATGCGTAACCGCTGCCGCCTGACCGGTCGTCCACACGGCGTTTACCGCAAGTTCGGCCTCGGCCGTAACAAACTGCGTGAAGCTGCAATGCGTGGTGACGTACCTGGTCTGGTTAAAGCCAGCTGGTAAGCACTATCAAAGTCTCGGTGTTCGGGATCGCAAGATCCTGACCACCGGTGACCTTGAACTTGAATCAAGCCCCTTTTGGGGCTTGATTCATTTGTGGGGTGTGTCTAGAATACCCGGCTCGCCTGAGCCCGTGCTTTTTCCGCATGGATGAGCTCGGCGACAAGTAGTAGCCGCAAGGCTAATTTTTTTGTATTAGGAGCGTCTAGCCCATGAGTATGCAGGACCCGTTAGCGGACATGCTAACTCGAATCCGTAATGCCCAGATGGCTGAAAAGTCCGTCGTAAGCATGCCATCTTCTACTTTGAAGGTAGCTGTTGCCAAAGTCCTGAAGGACGAAGGTTACATTGCGGGTTATCAGATCAGCAGCGAAATCAAGCCACTGCTGTCCATCGAGCTGAAGTACTTCGAAGGCCGTCCGGTCATCGAGGAAGTGAAGCGCGTTAGCCGTCCAGGCCTGCGTCAGTACAAGTCCGTCGATGATCTGCCAAAAGTTCGTGGCGGTCTCGGTGTGTCTATCGTCTCCACCAACAAAGGTGTGATGACGGATCGTGCTGCGCGCGCTGCCGGTGTCGGCGGCGAAGTTCTTTGCACTGTGTTCTAAGGGGGGATAAGCATGTCACGCGTCGCTAAGAACCCCGTTAAGCTGCCAGCCGGTGTCGAAGTAAAATTCGCAGGCCAACAGCTTTCGGTGAAGGGTGCCAAGGGCACTCTCGAACTGAACATCCATTCGTCCGTTGAGATCGTTGAAGAAGCTGGTGAGCTGCGTTTCGCTGCTCGCAATGGCGATCAACAAACTCGCGCAATGGCTGGTACCACTCGTGCGTTGGTAAACAACATGGTCCAAGGCGTAAGCCAAGGCTTCGAGCGTAAGCTCCAGCTGGTCGGTGTTGGTTACAAAGCGCAAGCAAAAGGCACAGTGCTGAACCTGGCTCTTGGCTTCTCGCACCCAGTGGATTATGAACTGCCGGAAGGCATCACCGCTGAGACTCCTAGCCAGACCGATATCCTGATCAAGGGCATCGATAAGCAGCTGGTAGGTCAAGTGGCCGCCGAGATCCGCGACTTCCGTCCACCAGAGCCGTACAAAGGCAAAGGTGTGCGCTACGCGGACGAAGTCGTCCGTCGTAAAGAAGCCAAGAAGAAGTAGGGCATAGCAAATGACCGACAAAAAAGTTACTCGACTGCGTCGCGCTCGCAAAGCACGCCTGAAAATGCACGAACTCGAAGTCGTGCGTCTCTGCGTGTTCCGCTCGTCGCAGCACATCTACGCCCAGGTCATTTCGGCCGACGGCAACAAAGTCCTGGCATCTGCCTCGACTTTGGATAAAGAACTGCGTGATGGCGCCACTGGCAACATCGACGCGGCCACTAAGGTTGGCCAGCTGGTCGCTACGCGTGCAAAAGCCGCTGGCGTCTCGCAGGTGGCTTTCGACCGCTCTGGCTTCAAGTACCACGGCCGCGTCAAGGCGCTGGCTGATGCTGCTCGTGAAGCTGGGCTGGAGTTCTAAGTTATGTCAAATAACGACCAAAAGCGCGACGAAGGCTACATTGAGAAGCTGGTTCAAGTTAACCGCGTAGCCAAAACCGTTAAAGGCGGCCGTATCTTCACTTTCACCGCGTTGACCGTGGTAGGTGATGGTAAAGGGCGTGTTGGCTTCGGCCGTGGCAAGTCACGTGAAGTGCCTGCTGCGATCCAGAAGGCAATGGAAGCTGCTCGTCGCAACATGATCCAAGTTGATCTGAACGGCACCACTCTGCAGTACGCAATGAAGTCCGGTCACGGCGCTTCGAAGGTGTACATGCAGCCTGCTTCTGAAGGTACCGGTATCATCGCTGGCGGCGCTATGCGTGCTGTCCTCGAAGTTGCTGGCGTTCAGAACGTTCTGGCCAAGTGCTACGGCTCGACTAACCCGGTAAACGTGGTTCACGCCACTTTCAAAGGTTTGAAAGCTATGCAGTCTCCTGAATCCATTGCCGCCAAGCGTGGCAAAAGCGTCAAGGAGATCTTCTGATCATGGCTACCGTTAAAGTTACGCTGATCAAAAGCATGACCGGCCGCATCCCTAACCACAAACTGTGCGTTAAGGGTCTGGGTCTGCGTCGCATCGGTCACACTGTAGAAGTACTTGATACTCCCGAGAATCGCGGGATGATCAACAAGGCTTACTACATGCTGCGTGTCGAGGGTTAATCGATGAAACTCAATGATCTGAGTCCAGCGCCGGGTTCCCGTCGCGAAAAGCATCGTCCGGGCCGTGGTATCGGTAGTGGTTTGGGCAAGACCGGTGGCCGTGGCCACAAAGGTCAGTCCTCCCGCTCCGGTGGCACCATTGCTCCAGGCTTTGAAGGCGGTCAACAGCCGCTGCATCGTCGCCTGCCAAAGTTCGGTTTCGTTTCCCTGAAGGCCATGGACCGCGCAGAAGTGCGTCTGTCCGAGCTGGCTAAAGTGGAAGGCGACATCGTCACTGTGCAGTCCCTGAAAGATGCCAACGTGATCAACGTCAACGTACAGCGTGTGAAAATCATGCTGTCCGGCGAAGTTACTCGCGCTGTTACCATCGGAAAGGGAATCGGCGCCACCAAAGGTGCGCGTTCGGCTATCGAAGCAGCTGGCGGCAAGTTCGAGGAATAAATGGCTAAGCAAGGTGCTCTCTCTGCGCTCGGCAAAGGCGGTATGTCTGAACTCTGGGCTCGTCTGCGTTTTCTGTTCCTGGCGATTATCGTCTACCGAATAGGCGCACACATCCCGGTTCCAGGTATCAACCCGGACCGACTCGCGGACCTGTTTCGACAGAATGAGGGGACCATTCTTAGCTTGTTCAACATGTTTTCCGGCGGCGCGCTGGAGCGGATGAGTATCTTTGCACTGGGGATCATGCCGTACATTTCGGCATCGATCATCATGCAACTGATGACAGCCGTCAGCCCGCAGCTGGAGCAGTTGAAGAAGGAAGGTGAAGCTGGGCGTCGCAAGATTGCCCAGTACACCCGCTACGGCACTGTCGTCCTCGCTCTCGTTCAGGCAATTGGCATGTCCATTGGTCTGGCGGGGCAGGGCGTTGCGTTCACTGGTGACTTTGGCTTCCATTTCGTCGCGGTATCCACGTTTGTGGCTGGTGCGATGTTCATGATGTGGCTGGGTGAGCAGATTACTGAGCGTGGTGTTGGCAACGGTATCTCGATGTTGATTTTCGCAGGTATCGTCGCCGGTCTTCCGAGAGCGATCGGGCAGTCTTTCGAGTCTGCGCGTCAGGGTGATATCAACATTTTTGCCTTGGTTGCCATCGGTTTGCTGGCAGTAGCGATTATCGGTTTTGTGGTGTTCATTGAGCGTGGTCAGCGTCGTATTGCTGTTCATTACGCCAAGCGTCAGCAGGGTCGTAAGGTCTTTGCTGCGCAGACTAGCCACTTGCCGTTGAAGGTGAACATGGCCGGTGTTATTCCGGCCATTTTCGCGAGCAGCATTTTGCTGTTCCCGGCTTCGTTGGGTACCTGGTTCGGTCAGTCTGAAGGTATGGGCTGGCTGCAGGACATCTCGCAGTCGATCGCTCCTGGTCAGCCGTTGAATATTCTGCTGTTTAGTGCAGGGATTATTTTCTTCTGCTTCTTCTATACGGCGTTGATGTTCAATCCGAAAGACGTAGCGGAAAACCTGAAGAAGTCCGGTGCCTTTATTCCGGGCATCCGTCCAGGTGAGCAGTCTGCGCGCTACATTGATGGCGTTCTGACTCGTTTGACCCTGTTCGGTGCTCTATATATGACGGCCGTATGCCTGTTGCCCCAGTTCCTGGTGGTTGCAGCAAACGTTCCGTTCTACCTTGGCGGGACCTCGTTGCTGATCGTCGTCGTGGTTGTGATGGACTTCATGTCCCAAGTACAATCGCACCTCGTTTCGCACCAGTACGAATCCCTGATGAAGAAAGCCAACCTGAAGGGTTACGGCAGCGGCATGTTGCGCTGAGTACCCATAAGGTTCGAGGAGTTGGTGATGAAAGTTCGTGCATCGGTGAAAAAGCTGTGCCGCAACTGCAAGATTATTCGCCGCGAAGGTGTTGTTCGAGTAATTTGCAGCGCGGAACCGCGTCACAAACAGCGCCAAGGCTGAGTGTGATTGTGCTTCAAGCCCGGTAGCTAGTGCGCTACCGGGTTGATTATTTGTTATTACAGCGATATTATCTCGCGCCCTATTTCTTGGCTTCCGGGGCGTAGGTAGCTGTCAATTGGAGTCCCACTGAATGGCCCGTATTGCAGGCGTTAACATTCCAGATAACAAGCATACTGTTATCTCGCTGACCTACATCTATGGTGTTGGTCGCACTACTGCGCAGAAGATCTGTGCAGTGACTGGGGTAAACCCAGCCGCAAAGATCAAGGATCTGAGCGACGAGCAGATTGAACAGCTGCGTGGCGAAGTGGCGAAGTTCACCACTGAAGGTGACCTGCGTCGCGAAATCAACATGAAAATCAAGCGTTTGATGGACCTCGGTTGCTATCGCGGTCTGCGTCATCGTCGTGGTCTTCCAGTGCGCGGTCAGCGTACCAAGACTAACGCGCGTACCCGTAAAGGTCCGCGTAAGCCGATCCGCAAGTAATCGCCCCAGCGAATCGACAGGAAATTAATCATGGCTAAACCTGCTGCTCGTCCTCGTAAAAAAGTTAAAAAGACAGTGGTTGATGGCATCGCCCACATCCATGCATCTTTTAACAACACAATCGTGACCATCACCGACCGTCAAGGCAACGCTCTTTCCTGGGCTACCTCCGGTGGTTCGGGTTTCCGCGGTTCCCGCAAGTCCACCCCGTTTGCTGCTCAAGTAGCTGCTGAACGTGCTGGTCAAGCTGCGCTGGAATACGGTCTGAAAAACCTCGACGTTAACGTCAAAGGTCCAGGCCCAGGTCGTGAATCTGCAGTCCGCGCTTTGAACGGCTGTGGCTACAAGATCGCCAGCATCACCGACGTGACGCCAATCCCGCACAACGGGTGCCGTCCGCCGAAGAAGCGCCGCGTGTAATCCAGGAGATTGTAAAGAATGGCTCGTTACATTGGTCCAAAATGCAAACTCGCTCGTCGCGAAGGCACCGATCTCTTTCTGAAGAGCGGCGTGCGCGCGATCGAATCGAAGTGCAACATCGAAGCAGCACCTGGTATCCACGGCCAACGCCGCGGTCGCCAGTCCGATTACGGCACCCAACTGCGTGAAAAGCAGAAGGTCCGTCGTATCTACGGCGTTCTCGAGCGTCAATTCAGCGGCTACTACAAAGAAGCTGCTGGCAAGAAAGGTGCAACCGGTGAAAACCTGCTGCAACTGCTCGAATGCCGTCTGGACAACGTTGTATACCGTATGGGTTTTGGCTCTACTCGTGCCGAATCCCGTCAGCTGGTATCGCACAAATCCGTCAGCGTTAACGGTCAGACCGTAAACGTACCGTCCTACCAGGTTCGTGCTGGTGACGTGGTCGCGATTCGCGAGAAAGCAAAGAACCAACTTCGCATTGTCCAAGCTCTCGATCTGTGTGCCCAACGTGGCCGCGTAGAATGGGTAGAAGTAGACACTGAGAAGAAGTCGGGCGTTTTCAAGAACGTTCCTGCTCGCAGTGATCTGTCCGCCGACATCAACGAAAGCCTGATTGTCGAGCTCTACTCCAAGTAAGGGCTAGAAAATAGGTGCATCCATGCAGATTTCGGTAAATGAGTTCCTGACACCCCGCCATATTGATGTGCAGGTTGTCAGTCCAACCCGCGCCAAGATCACTCTCGAGCCTCTCGAGCGTGGTTTCGGCCACACCCTGGGCAACGCGCTGCGACGCATCCTGTTGTCCTCAATGCCCGGCTGTGCAGTAGTCGAGGCCGAGATTGACGGTGTGCTCCATGAGTACAGCGCCATCGAAGGCGTACAGGAAGACGTAATTGAAATCCTGTTGAACCTTAAAGGTCTGGCTATCAAGCTGCACGGTCGTGACGAAGTTACGCTGACCTTGTCGAAGAAGGGTTCGGGGGTGGTTACCGCTGCCGATATTCAGCTGGATCATGATGTCGAGATCGTTAACCCCGATCACGTAATCGCTAACCTGGCGTCTAACGGCGCCCTGAACATGAAGCTCACCGTAGCTCGTGGTCGTGGTTATGAACCGGCAGACTCGCGTCAGAGCGATGAAGACGAAAGCCGCAGCATCGGTCGCTTGCAGCTTGACTCTTCGTTCAGCCCGGTTCGCCGTATCGCATACGTGGTGGAAAACGCCCGTGTCGAGCAGCGTACTAACCTGGACAAGCTGGTTATTGATCTGGAAACCAACGGTACCCTGGATCCTGAAGAGGCTATCCGCCGCGCTGCAACCATTCTGCAACAGCAGCTGGCTGCGTTCGTCGACCTCAAAGGTGACAGTGAGCCAGTGGTTATCGAGCAGGAAGACGAGATCGATCCGATCCTGCTTCGCCCGGTTGACGATCTGGAACTGACTGTACGTTCGGCTAACTGCCTTAAGGCGGAAAACATCTACTACATCGGTGACCTGATTCAGCGTACCGAAGTAGAGCTGTTGAAGACTCCGAACCTTGGCAAGAAATCCTTGACTGAAATCAAGGACGTTCTGGCCTCCCGCGGTCTGTCCCTCGGCATGCGCCTCGACAACTGGCCGCCTGCAAGTCTTAAGAAGGACGACAAGGCGACTGCCTGATCGTCGTAATCACCGAACGTTGTGTTTGGTAAGGAATGAACCATGCGTCATCGTAAAAGTGGTCGTCACCTGAGCCGCACCAGCTCGCACCGCAAGGCCATGTTTCAAAACATGGCGGTGTCGCTGTTCGAGCACGAGCTGATCAAAACTACACTGCCAAAAGCTAAAGAACTGCGTCGCGTTGCTGAGCCGCTGATCACTTTGGCCAAGACAGACAGCCTGGCTAACCGCCGTCTGGCTTTCGACCGTACTCGTTCGAAAGCTATCGTTGGTAAGCTCTTCAACGACCTGGGCAAGCGTTACGCTACCCGTGAGGGTGGCTACCTGCGCATCCTCAAGTGCGGTTTCCGCACTGGCGACAACGCGCCTATGGCGTATGTCGAGTTGGTTGATCGTCCTGCCGGTGGTGAAGCTGTATCCGCTGAGTAAGACGTCAGTCTGAAACGAAGAACCGGGCCTAGTGCCCGGTTTTTTGTGCGCGCTCGAAAAGCATTGCCATCAATGCATGAATAGAAAGGTAATTAGTAATTTTCTATCGATAGTCGCAACGCAATGAATTTGTAGCTGTAACGTTCCTGATCAATACTCCCCCTCAGCCGATAGCCGGCAGTTAAAGACTGACAGAGGAAGAGATCGCATGAGTCAAAATAAAACGCTGACCACCGCCAGTGGCGCTCCTGTCGCCGACAACCAGAATTCCCGTTCCGCCGGCCCTCGTGGCCCGCTGCTGCTCGACGACTTTCACCTGATCGAAAAGCTTGCCCACTTCAATCGCGAGAACATCCCTGAGCGCCGTGTACACGCAAAGGGCTCGGGTGCTTACGGCACGTTTACTGTCACTCGCGACATCACCCCGTACACCAGCGCTAAACTGTTTGAATCGGTCGGCAAACAAACTCCGACGTTCTTGCGCTTTTCTACGGTTGGCGGCGAACGTGGTTCGGCCGATACCGAGCGCGATCCGCGTGGCTTTGCCCTGAAGTTCTACACCGAGGAAGGTAACTGGGACATCGTCGGCAACAACACGCCCGTGTTCTTCATCCGTGATCCGTTGAAATTTCCGGACTTTATCCACACCCAAAAGCGTCTGCCGCAGAGCAATCTGAAAAGCGCGCAGATGATGTGGGACTTCTGGTCGCACTCGCCTGAGGCGCTGCACCAGGTCACTATTCTGTTCTCCGACCGTGGCATTCCTGACGGCTATCGTCACATGCACGGCTTTGGTAGCCACACCTACAGCTTGATCAACGCCAATGGCGAGCGGCACTGGGTGAAGTGGCACTACAAGACTCAGCAAGGCATCAAAAACCTGGCGCCTGCAGAAGCGGCACGTTTGGCCGGTACCGATCCGGATTACGCGCAGCGTGACCTGTTCGGGGCGATTGAGCGCGGTGACTTCCCGAAATGGCGTGTGTGCATTCAGATCATGACCGAGGCTCAGGCCGCGGCGCACTATGAGAACCCGTTCGATGTGACCAAAACCTGGTCGCAGAAAGAGTTTCCGCTGATCGAAGTCGGCGAGCTGGAGCTCAATCGCAATCCGCAAAACTACTTTGCCGAAGTCGAGCAAGCGGCATTCGGCCCGAGCAACATGGTCCCGGGCGTTGGTCTTTCTCCGGATCGCATGCTCCAGGGCCGCGTGTTCGCTTATGCCGACGCGCACCGCTACCGCATTGGCACCAATCATCAGCAACTACCGGTGAATGCGCCCCGCAGCCCGGTGAATAGCTATCAGCGTGATGGTTCGATGGCATTCGGCAGCAATGGCGGTGCAGCACCTAACTATGAGCCGAACAGCTACGTCGATTCGCCGAAACAAGCGCCTCGCTACGCTGAGCCACCGTTGGCATTGAGCGGTGCCGCTGATCGTTACGATCATCGTGAAGACTCCGACTACTACAGCCATGCCGGTGCTCTGTTCCGACTCATGAGTGACGAGCAGAAAGCGCTGCTGACCAACAACATTGCCGGAGCCATGGCCGGCGTTTCCGGTGATGTGATTGATCGTCAATTGCAGCACTTCTTCAAGGCCGATCCGGCGTATGGAGAAGCAATTGCAAGGGCGTTGGGTGTACAGCTTAACGAAGTCTAAACGAGAAGCAGAACCGCCCTCATTTGGGCGGTTTTTGCGTTATTTGAACCACTTTTCTCAGAATATCTTCGCTTTTATCGCGTAAACGGAGTGACCAAACAGTCGCCTTGGTTCAAACTACAGACTTTCATGCAGGGAGATGTAGGGCGATGCAAGGGCACCCAGACGTAATCGATTACCTCAACACGTTGCTGACCGGCGAACTGGCGGCGCGTGATCAGTATTTCGTCCATTCGCGGATGTATGAGGACTGGGGTTTTACCAAGCTCTACGAACGCATCAACCACGAGATGGAAGAAGAGGCCGGGCACGCTGATGCCCTGATGCGTCGGATTCTGATGCTCGAAGGCACGCCGCGCATGCGTCCGGACGATCTTGATGTTGGCACCACTGTGCCGGACATGCTCGCCGCTGACCTGCGACTTGAATATAAAGTCCGCGCCGCGCTCTGCAAGGGCATCAAACTCTGCGAGCAACACCAGGACTATGTCAGCCGCGAGATGCTGCGGGTTCAATTGCATGACACTGAAGAAGACCACACCTACTGGCTTGAAAAGCAGATGGGTCTGATCAAGTTGATCGGTCTTGAGAACTACCTGCAATCTCACGCCTGATTGCTCCCTATACAAAAAAGCCCCTGACACCGATGAAGTGACAGGGGCTTTTTCGTGGGCCCGATTCAGGCCTTGTCGCGAGCCAGCAGTGGCTTGAGGTAGAAGCCGGTGTGAGATTGCTTCATCTCGGACACTTCCTCCGGGGTACCAACCGCAATGATCTGGCCGCCCTTGGAGCCGCCTTCCGGCCCCAGGTCCACCAACCAGTCGGCGGTCTTGATCACGTCCAGGTTGTGCTCGATCACCACCACAGTGTTGCCGTGGTCGCGCAGTCGATGCAGTACGTCGAGCAATTGCTGAATATCCGCGAAGTGCAAGCCGGTGGTTGGTTCGTCGAGGATGTACAGCGTCTTGCCGGTATCGCGCTTGGACAGTTCACGGGAGAGCTTCACCCTTTGGGCTTCACCGCCGGACAACGTCGTCGCCGATTGCCCCAGCTTGATGTAGGACAGACCTACGTCCATCAATGTCTGAAGCTTGCGCGCTAGCGCAGGAACGGCGTCAAAGAACACCCGCGCTTCCTCGATGGTCATTTCGAGGGTTTCGTGGATGCTCTTGCCTTTGTACTTGATTTCCAGTGTCTCGCGGTTGTAACGCTTGCTCTTGCAGACGTCGCACGGGACATAGATGTCCGGCAGGAAGTGCATTTCCACCTTGATCAGGCCATCTCCCTGACACGCTTCGCAGCGTCCGCCCTTCACGTTGAAGGAGAAGCGTCCCGGACCATAACCGCGTGAGCGTGATTCCGGTACGCCGGCGAACAGTTCGCGAATCGGCGTGAACAGCCCGGTGTAGGTCGCCGGATTGGAGCGCGGCGTTCGGCCGATAGGGCTCTGGTCGATATCGACGACCTTATCCAGATGCTCCAGTCCCTTGATGCTGTCGTGAGCGGCCGCCTCAAGCGTCGTTGCACCGTTGAGTGCCGTAGCGCTCAAGGGAAACAGCGTATTGTTGATCAGCGTCGATTTGCCCGAGCCGGACACACCGGTCACGCACGTCAACAGACCTATCGGAATGTCCAGGTCGACATTGCGCAAGTTGTTACCGCGAGCGCCCTTGAGCGACAGTGACAACTTTTTGTTACGCGGTGTGCGTTTGGCTGGAACGGCAATCTTTACTCGGCCCGACAGGTACTTGCCGGTCAAAGAATCAGGATGCGCCATCACTTCGGCCGGCGTCCCTTCGGCAACAATATGCCCACCGTGGACCCCCGCGCCCGGCCCGATGTCCACCACGTAGTCGGCCAGGCGAATAGCGTCTTCGTCATGCTCGACCACGATCACCGTGTTGCCGATGTCGCGCAGGTGCTTGAGTGTGCCGAGCAACCGATCGTTATCACGTTGATGCAGACCGATCGACGGCTCATCGAGGATGTACAGAACCCCCACCAGGCCGGCGCCAATCTGGCTGGCCAGGCGAATCCGCTGAGCTTCACCGCCGGACAACGTGTCGGCGCTGCGATCCAGCGAAAGATAGTCGAGGCCTACGTTGACCAGGAACTGCAGGCGCTCGCGGATCTCCTTGAGAATCTTGTCGGCAATTTCACCGCGACGGCCCGTGAGCTTCAGTATGCCGAAATACTCGCAAGCATCGCCAATCGGCAGATTGGTCACCGCCGGCAGCGTCTTCTCGCCCACCCAGACGTGCCGCGCCTCACGACGCAAGCGCGTGCCACGGCAGTCCGGGCAGGGCTGGGTGCTGAGGAACTTGGCCAGCTCTTCACGCACTGAAGCCGACTCGGTTTCGCGATAGCGGCGTTCCAGGTTCGGCACGATGCCTTCGAACGGGTGCGAGCGTTTGACGATATCGCCGCGGTCGTTCAGGTATTTGAAGTCGACGTTTTGCGAACCGCTGCCATGCAGAATGAATTTCTGCTGATCCGCCGAAAGGTCGTTGAACGGCACTTCCAGGCTGAACTTGTAGTGCGAAGCCAGCGACCCGAGCATCTGGAAGTAATAGACGTTGCGCCTGTCCCAGCCGCGAATAGCGCCCTCGGCCAGCGTCAACTCGCCGTTCACCAGACGCTTGATGTCGAAGAACTGCTTGACCCCCAGGCCATCGCAGGTCGGGCAAGCGCCGGCGGGGTTGTTGAAGGAGAACAGCTTGGGTTCCAGCTCGCTGATCGCATGGCCGCAAATCGGGCAGGCGAAGCGCGCGGAGAAGATGATCTCTTCGCCGGGCTCGTCGTCCATCGGCGCGACCAGTGCGATCCCGTCCGCCAGTTTCAGCGCGGTTTCGAACGACTCGGCCAGGCGCTGCTGCAGATCGGCGCGGACCTTGAAGCGGTCGACTATTACATCAATCGAGTGCTTCTTTTGCTTATCCAGCTTCGGCAGCTCATCCAGTTCGCAGATCCTGCCGTTGACCCGGGCCCGGACAAAGCCCTGGGCGCGCAGTTCTTCGAAGACCGAAAGGTGTTCGCCTTTGCGCTCGCGAATCACCGGGGCCAGCAGCATCAGCTTGCTGCCCTCCGGTTGCGCGAGGACCAGGTCGACCATCTGGCTGACGGTTTGCGCTTCCAGCGGAATGTCGTGATCCGGGCAACGTGGAATACCCACGCGTGCGTACAGCAGGCGCAGGTAGTCGTAGATTTCGGTGATGGTGCCGACCGTCGAGCGCGGGTTATGCGAGGTCGATTTCTGTTCGATGGAAATGGCTGGCGACAAACCTTCGATGGTGTCGACGTCAGGCTTTTCCATCATCGACAAAAACTGCCGGGCATAGGCCGACAGTGATTCGACATAGCGGCGTTGGCCTTCGGCATACAGCGTGTCAAACGCCAGGGACGATTTGCCGGATCCGGACAGGCCGGTGATGACGATCAGTTTGTCCCGTGGCAGGGTCAGGTCGATGTTCTTCAGGTTGTGGGTTCGGGCCCCACGAATCAGGATCTTGTCCAAAGTGGCCTCGCTTGGCGGGCGTCGAAAACGTAGGAGTATACGGCCAAATACTGGATGGATGCACACTATCAAACGAGCGGAGTTGTGTCTTACATGAAGAGTCTGTCAGCGGAGCGCGTCAAAGCGTCGCGATATACCCCGTCAATCGATGGGACTGGTAGAATCGCCGCCGGTTCACATGAGGTTTTTCCATGCACGATCCCCACAGCGAACGCATGAGTGGCAGTGAGACCCGCGCAGCAAGCGGGCTGGCCCTTGTGTTCGCCTTCCGTATGCTTGGCATGTTCATGGTGTTGCCGGTACTGGCGACCTATGGGATGGATCTGGCAGGAGCGACCCCGGCCCTCATCGGACTGGCGATTGGCGCTTACGGCCTGACCCAGGCAATCTTTCAGATTCCTTTCGGCTTCATTTCCGACCGCATCGGCCGTCGTCCGGTGATTTACCTCGGGCTGATCATCTTCGCCCTCGGTAGCGTGCTGGCAGCCAATGCCGATTCGATCTGGGGCGTCATCGCCGGACGCATCCTGCAAGGCGCCGGGGCTATTTCCGCCGCAGTGATGGCGTTGCTTTCAGACCTGACCCGCGAGCAGCACCGGACCAAAGCCATGGCCATGATCGGCATGACGATTGGTCTGTCCTTCGCAGTGGCCATGGTTGTCGGGCCGCTGTTGACCCGCGCCTTCGGCCTGTCGGGGTTGTTCCTCGCCACGGGCGGCATGGCGCTGTTCGGCATCGTGATCGTCATGTTCATGGTGCCGCGTTCCACCGGACCGTTGCAGCACCGTGAGTCCGGCGTCGCCCGTTCGGCGCTGATGCCGACGCTAAAGCACCCGGACCTGCTGCGCCTGGACCTTGGCATTTTTGTGTTGCACGCGATGTTGATGTCGAGCTTCGTTGCATTGCCCCTGGCCCTGGTGGAAAAAGCCGGGCTGCCCAAAGAGCAGCACTGGTGGGTCTACCTCACCGCGCTGCTGATCTCCTTCTTCGCCATGATCCCGTTCATTATCTACGGCGAGAAGAAACGCAAAATGAAACGAGTTTTATTGGGCGCAGTGCTGACGCTGATGCTCACTGAGCTATTCTTCTGGCAGTTCGGCGACAGCCTGCGGGCTCTGGTGATCGGGACGGTGGTGTTCTTTACCGCTTTCAATTTGCTGGAAGCTTCATTGCCATCGCTGATCAGCAAGGTTTCACCGGCGGGCGGCAAAGGCACGGCGATGGGGGTTTATTCCACCAGCCAGTTCCTCGGTTCGGCGCTGGGGGGGATCCTCGGCGGCTGGATGTTCCAGCACGGCGGTTTGTCGGTTGTATTCCTCGGATGCGCCGGCCTGGCTGCACTTTGGCTGGCCTTTGCTGTTACCATGCGCGAACCTCCCTACGTGACGAGTCTGCGCTTGCCGCTGTCGCCCGAGGCGATCCGCGAAGCGGGGTTGGTTGACCGCCTGAAGGCCGTCGTAGGGGTAACAGATGCGGTAATCGTTGCTGATGAAGCGGCGATTTACATCAAATTGGACACAGAACTATTGGATCGCACCACCCTTGAGCGCCTGGTGAACAACCCGGCCGGGGCAGCGTGCGTAGCCTAGGAGAACGTTATGGCCCGTGGGGTTAACAAAGTCATATTGGTCGGCACTTGCGGCCAGGATCCCGAAGTTCGCTACTTGCCTAACGGTAACGCCGTGACCAACCTGAGTCTGGCGACCAGCGAACAGTGGACCGACAAGCAAACCGGTCAGAAGGTCGAGAAGACTGAATGGCACCGTGTTTCGATGTTCGGCAAGGTGGCCGAGATCGCCGGTGAATACCTGCGTAAAGGTTCGCAGGTCTACATCGAAGGCAAGCTGCAGACCCGCGAGTGGGAAAAAGACGGTATCAAGCGTTACACCACCGAAATCGTGGTCGACATGCAAGGCACCATGCAACTGCTCGGCGGCCGTCCACAGCAGGGCGACCAACAAGGCGGGGGCAATAACTACCAGCAGTCCGCTCCGGCTCCACGCCAGCAGGCTCCGCGCCCGCAGCAGTCAGCACCGCAGCAGTCGCGTCAGGCTCCGCCTCCACAGCAGGCAGCGCCACAACCGGCTCCGGATTTCGACAGCTTTGATGACGATATCCCGTTCTGATCCGCAGCTTTTCAGAACCGTAGACAAAAAAAAGCGAAGCCATATGGCTTCGCTTTTTTGTTGCCGCTGTTAACCGGCCAACGTGGTCACATTGGCCCGTGCCGAGTGCAGTTTCTTGTAGCTTTCGATCAACCGCAGGTGCCTGTCGAGCCCCTCCAGTTTGGTGCTGGTCGGCGTCAAACCATGGAAGCGTACACTGCCGTCCACCGAGCCGATCACTGCATCCATCCGTTCGTTACCAAACATCCGACGGAAATTGGCCTCGTAGTCTTCCAACTCCAGGTCTTCGTCCAGCTTCATCTCCAGCACCGCATTGACAGCTTGGTAGAACAAGCCGCGCTCAACCGTGTTGTCGTTGTACTGCAGAAACATCTCCACCGCCTCTTTGGCCTCTTCAAATTGCTGCAAGGCGAGATAAATCAGCAGTTTCAACTCCAGGATTGTCAGCTGACCCCAAGCGGTATTGTCGTCAAACTCGATGCCGATCAGGGAGGTGATGTCGGTGTAGTCGTCCAGCTCACTTTCCACCAGACGCTCAGCCAGCGCTTGCAGTTCTTCGTCGTCCAGGCGATGCAGGTTCAGGATATCGGCGCGGAAGAACAGCGCTTTGTTGGTGTTATCCCAAATCAGGTCGTCCACGGGATAGATTTCCGAATAGTCCGGGACCAGGATGCGGCATGCCGTCGCGCCGATATGCTCGTAGACCGCCATGTACACTTCCTTGCCCATGCCTTCGAGAATGCCGAACAAGGTCGCGGCTTCCTCGGCATTCGAGTTTTCACCCTGGCCGGAGAAGTCCCACTCCACGAATTCGTAGTCCGACTTGGAACTGAAGAAGCGCCACGACACCACGCCGCTGGAATCGATGAAGTGCTCGACGAAGTTATTCGGCTCGGTCACCGCATGACCTTCAAACGTCGGCTGGGGCAAGTCGTTGAGGCCTTCGAAGCTTCGGCCCTGGAGCAATTCGGTCAGGCTGCGTTCCAGCGCCACTTCCAGGCTCGGGTGCGCGCCGAACGAGGCGAACACGCCGCCGGTACGCGGGTTCATCAACGTGACGCACATCACCGGGAATTCCCCCCCCAGGGACGCATCCTTCACCAATACGGGGAACCCTTGCTCTTCCAGCGCCTGTATACCGGCCTGTATTCCCGGGTACTTCGCCAGCACATCGGCGGGCACATCCGGCAGGGCAAATTCACCTTCGATGATTTCGCGTTTTACCGCGCGCTCGAAGATCTCCGACAGGCATTGCACCTGGGCTTCGGCCAGCGTGTTACCGGCACTCATGCCGTTGCTCAGGAACAGGTTTTCAATCAGGTTGGACGGGAAATACACCACTTCGCCGTCCGACTGGCGCACGTAGGGCAGCGCGCAGATGCCGCGTTCTTCATTGCCCGAGTTGGTGTCGATCAGGTGGGAACCGCGCAACTCGCCGTCGCGGTTGTAAATCTTCAGGCAGTGCGCGTCGAGTATTTCGCTCGGCAGTTCATCTTTACGGCCAGGCTTGAACCAGCGTTCGTCCGGGTAATGCACAAACGGCGCGTTGGCGATCTCTTCGCCCCAGAACTGGTCGTTGTAGAAGAAGTTGCAGTTGAGTCGCTCGATAAACTCGCCCAACGCCGACGCCAGTGCGCCTTCCTTGGTTGCGCCCTTGCCGTTGGTAAAACACATCGGCGAGTGTGCATCGCGGATATGCAGCGACCATACGTTGGGCACGATATTGCGCCACGAGGCGATTTCAATCTTCATGCCCAGGTCCGCCAGAATGGCCGACATATTGGCGATGGTCTGCTCCAGCGGCAGATCCTTGCCCGCGATATAGGTGCTCGCCTCTGAGGTAGAAGCAGGCATCAGCAACGCCTGGGCATCGGCGTCGAGGTTTTCCACCTCTTCGATCACAAACTCAGGCCCGGCTTGCACCACTTTTTTCACGGTGCAACGGTCGATGGAACGCAGGATGCCCTGGCGGTCCTTGTCGGAGATGTCCGCGGGCAACTCGACCTGGATCTTGAAAATCTGGTTGTAGCGGTTTTCCGGATCAACAATGTTGTTCTGCGACAGGCGGATGTTTTCGGTCGGAATACTGCGAGTGTCGCAGTACAACTTCACGAAATACGCCGCACATAACGCCGACGACGCCAGGAAATAGTCGAACGGACCCGGCGCCGAGCCATCGCCCTTGTAGCGGATAGGTTGATCGGCCACCACCGTGAAGTCGTCGAACTTGGCTTCAAGTCGAAGGTTGTCGAGAAAGTTGACCTTGATTTCCATGGGGGATTACCAGAATAACGGCTAAACGAATGGCCGCCATTATCCGGCATTTCAGCCATAAGTCTTGCGGGCGTCTGTCGATATGTCCTCACCGGGCCTTTTTAGTGGGCGATGGAGCGGTCAGTCGAGTATCAGATGCGGCAAGAACCGGCTCGAATCCTTGGTGATCAAGCTGTTGTCCTCACGTACACCGATCCCCGCCGCCTGATCGCCGATTACCCAGGAGCCAATCAACGTAAAGCTGTCGCCGAACTGCGGAAGCGGCGCGAACTCCTGAAGGATAAACGGCGCATCGGTGTAGGGGCCGTCCTCTTTCACGATCAGGCCGTCAGCAGTTTGCAGCTCGATATTGGCACCTTCCCGGGAGAAGAACGGCTTGCGCACCCAGCCTTTTGGTACGGCTTTGCCCGGCTCGGTATCCAGGTGCGCCGCGAGCAGGTTCGGGTGACCTTTGTTGAATTCCCACAACAGCGGCAGGATGCCTTTGTTGGAGATGATGGATTTCCAGGCCGGTTCGAAAAATTGCGTATCACTCTGGGCAATCGCTGCACCGAAGGGCTCGTGGAAGATGAACTCCCAGGCGTGCAGCTTGAACAGGTGAGGGATCCAGCGATCTTCGAGGTCGACGAAACGTCCGTCACTGGTCAGGCCGATGTCTTCGATATCGATGTGGCGTGATTCGATGCCGACCTTTTCCGCCACCAGCCGCAGGTAGTCGGTGGTGCCCTTGTCTTCGACCGAGTCTTTCATCGAGGCAAAATAGAAGGGTTGCTTGAGCTGCAATTGAGCGAAGGCCTGATGCAGTTTGGTGTCGATGCTGTTGAACTGGTCGGCATGCTTGGGCAGCAAGCCGCGTTCGATGCATTGCTCCAGCCAGCCCCACTGAAACGCCGCCGCCTCATACAGGCTGGTCGGCGTGTCGTAATTGAGTTCCAGCAACTTGGCGGGCCCGGTGCCGTTGTAGGAGAAATCCATGCGCCCGTACAGGTGCGGGTGACCTTCGAGCCATGAGGTGCGCACCATGTCGAAGAATGGCGCGGGAATGCTCAGGCGCTCCAGCAACTCCTCGCTCTGAACCACGCGGGCCACCAGGTCCATGCACATCCCATGGATCTCGGTGGTCGGGTCTTCGAGATCGTTCTCGATCTGCTTGAGCGAGAACTGGTAATACGCGCTCTCATCCCAGTAGGGTTCGTTGTCGATGGTGTGGAACAGAAAGCCGAGATTCTCGGCGGTCTGTTTCCAGTCAGGACGCTCTGCGCAATGGATCTTCTTCATGGCCCGGGTTCCTTAACTGCTCGATCCGCCGCCGCCCCAGCCGCTGCGTGCGCTGGCCTTGCTGCCGAAGCCGCCACGGGAGGTGGACGAGGCAACGGAGACCGGCTTGCTGGTAGAAGAGCGAACCGAGTCGGCGTAGTTGCTGCTGCCGTACCTTGCCTGATTGGACTTGGTGAACGTCGAGCCCTTGGCAATCCGCTGGCTGAGCGTCGAGTTCGAGTAGCTGCCGCGGTCATCGCGATAGCGGTAGACCGGCTCGGAGTAGTAACTGTTGCGGTTGCTGCTCAGCATGTTGCCGATCAGCAGGCCGGTCAGCAGGCTGCTGGTGGAGAAGCCCGAGCCACCCGTGTTTGCCGCTTCCGAGGCGGGTAATTGAGCCTTGGCCGCGTCCACCTGGGATTGCGTCACCTGGCCATCAGCGGTCAGTTCGAAGCCGCCGAGCTTGGGGATGAACTTGCCGGCGGAATCCTGTTGGCACCAGTCGGCGACGAAGTCGGCATCGCAATCCGCCTGGCTGTCGTACACCGGCGCAATGCGGCGATGCTCGGCCATGGCCGTCATGTAGGCGTCCGAGCACACGTCCACCGGGAGCTTTTCATCGGCACACTGCTGAACGGACTGGAAGTTGTACTTCTTCTGCACCGCGTAGGTTTTTTCCGTCGGCCCGCAGCCTGATATCGCCATGGCGACCGACGCTGCCAGCGAAAGCTGAACGTACTTGCTTCGTTTCATCGGGATCTCCGGGCGCAATCAGTTCTGGGAAGGAGTCATGCACGCGGCGTTCAACATGCCGACGCTGATGGCCACGGCTGCCACGTAGATGCCCGCCGCGATTTCACCTTTCTTGATGCGCTCGGAGGTGCCTTTGAGCACCAGGCTGGTCACCAGAAATGCCAGCAATTGAACGAGGGCTGCGATGACCGCCCAGACCACGAAGTCGAGGATGCTGATCGAGTACGCAATCACGTTGCTGGCCGGAATGGCGAAACCGATGATGGCCCCGCCCAGGGCGATCGCAGCGGCTACGTTGCCGGAACGGATCAGTTCGAATTCCTTGTGCGGGGTGATGCGGGTGTAGATGAACTGGAACAGTGCGAACAATACCGCGGCGCCGAGGATGTACGAAACAAACCCGAACACGGCGGCTTTGTTCAAGGAGATAGAGAGTGCTTCTAGCATGGACTGCTTCCTTTTTTAGAACGTATTCAGGTCGGTTGTGTACAGCGAGATGCCCAGCGACGTGCTCAAGCTGATGGTGCCTTCGGCGTCTTCCTCAACTGAAAACAGCAGGAATTCCCGGCGGTCTGTCAGGCCGGTTTCGCGGGCGTACAGCATCGAACGGTGCTCGATGCCGTAGGACTCCTTCGGGTTTTTCAGCTGCTCGCTCAACGCCACCAATTCTGTCTGGCCATCCTCGGTGCCCCATTCGCGGGTGTATTCGACGCCGTTGTGGGTGTAGGTCGGCAGCCCGATCAGGCTTTGCGGACCGGCTAATCGGCGCAACTCCGCTTCACTGCTGATGGTGATGTAGCTGAGGTAATTGAACAGGATCACCGACTCAACCTGCCCGGCGATTTCGCCGGTGGTATGCACCTGCAGCCAGTAGTCTTCCTCGTTCATGTAGTAGCGTGACAGCCAGGTCGACTGCCCGAGATCGACGGTGCCGTTGCTCCAGATCTGCTGCGAGCCCGGGATGGTCACCGTGGTGTTGCCGTCGAGCAACAATTTCAGGGTGGTGTCGAACATCACGCCTTTGCCCAGTGCCAGGTCCAGCGGACCGGTGACGGGCAGGGATTCGCTGGCGGTCCATTTCGACTCTGTCGTCGCGTTCGGGGCCTCAAGCCCCATCAACTGTTTAAACCATCCCATTGGAGATTTCCTTGAGGCGAGTGGAGGCGATGTAGAAGAGCTCGCCGCCCTCAACGCGTGTGGCGCCGGGCGGGTTGATCGACGGTTGTCGGGCGCCTTTGGCGCGATAGCCGATGAGCGTGGCGTTGTGATGTTCTTTCATCCGTGTGTACAGATCGCCAAACGTCGCTTCAAAGGCCTCGGGCAGTTTCATCAGGTATTGAGTGGCGCCCTGGCCCACGCACAGCAGTTCATTGATGACCACTGACGAGCCCGGATCCTGCGAGGCGCGCACCAACATCTCGATGGCCATGCTGGAAGTGCATTCCAGGCTGGGCGCGTAGGCGCTGGCGAGCGCAGCGATTTCACTGTCATTGAAGTGGGCGACCACATGCCCGACAGGCTGCAGTTGATTGACCGCCAGCACGGTGGCCAGGGTCAGGTCGTCTGAATGGGTTCGCACCAGAACGCGCTCGGCACCGGGAACGCCCGCGCGCAGCAACAAGGCCACGGAGGACAGGCTTTCACCTTTGATGAAGCTCGCTTTGCCCGGCATCGGGTTTTCTTCAAGGGTGCAATCGCAAATGACGATCAGGTTGTCGTTCGAGGTTTCGTCCTGGAGCAACAACTCAATGACCCGTTCGCTGGACGCGCCTTCCCAGCCGATGAGAACCGTATGGCCGACCTTGCCGGTGAAATCGCCTTTGCCCTTCATGCCTTTTCTCCATGCATCGATGACGCTGCTGGTGGTTTTGCCGATGGCTGCCGTCAGCAGCGCAATGCCCCCGAGCATGACCCAGGTGGCCACGAATATCCGTCCCGCCGCTGTCTGCGGCGCGAGATCGCCATAACCGACGGTGAGTGTGGTGGTCAGATAGAAGTAAGTAAACGTGGCGGGCGCGGTGAGGTGTTGTTCGCCCAGTAACACCAGGCCCAGATACGCCGTGGTCAGGTGTACGCCCAAGGCAATGACCAGGCCTGCCCAGCCGAAACGGTGGAAGAGGGACGAGGCATACATGCGCAATAAAAGGAAAATCGACATTTCGTCCCTGACTCCGTGGGTACTTGTTCCTGGCGACGTCATCGCCTCGGCGTCTGACTGCGCAAGTGCGTTCAGCCGGCGGCATTAAACCTGTTGCGCGGCGCCGAGAAAAGTACCTTGGCTGCAATAAATCCGGCGAGTGCACCAAACAGATGGCCTTCGAAGGAAACACCCTGGCGAGGCAGGAAGCCAAAAATCAGACCGCCGTAGAGCAGGGCCACGACGCCGGCTGTTATCAGGTTGCCCCAGCTCCTGTGGAACCAGGCGCGGGACAAGAGGTATGCCCACAGTCCGAACACCCAGCCGCTGGCGCCGATATGTACGCCTGCAAAGCCGAACAGCCAGACCAGCGCGCCGCCCAGCAGAATAATGATCGCGCTGACCGCAATGAACCGGTTGAGTCCTTCGATGATGACCAGGGTACCCAGAATCAAAAAGGCAATCAGGTTCGCGCTCAGGTGCGCAAAAGAGGCGTGCAGGAAAGGCGAGGTGATGATGCCGAGCAGACCGTGCACGGTTCTCGGGATCAAACCGAAGGCCATGAGGCTGTAGCCGGTCGCGACGTTGAACAGTTGCAACGCGACCATGAAGAGCGCCAGGCCTGCGATTGTCTTGAAACCCTTCAGGGCATCCATCCTTGACCTCGACAGTTGAATGTCTGTCAGTTCAGCGCATTCCATGTGGGAGCGAGCCTGCTCGCGAAGGGGGAGTGTCAGTCGACATCAATGTTTTCTGACAAACCGCAATCGCTAGCAGGCTAGTTCCCACAGGTTATGCGTTCGACTCGAGAGTCGGTTATTCGGCCGATTTTTGCTTCAGGCGCTCCAGGATCGCATTGGCGCTGCCTGCGTCCGGGGTGATGCCAGCATCGCGCAGTTTGCGTTCCAGGTCAGTGCCCGTCGACGCATCGGCCAATTGGTCCTGGGCTTCCAGTTCAGCGGCGCGTTGCTGTTGCTTGGCCTGCAAACGGTTCAGCGTACCGACGGCGGTTTCCAGCTTGCCGTTGGCGCCGCCACTGGCAATCGAAGCGCTGACCTGGGCTTTCTGTACGCTTTCGCGCGCCTTGGCCATGTCCACTTGCTGGCGCAGGCTTTTGATGCGGCTTTCAGCCTTGGTGATGTCTTTGCGCATGTTTTCAGCGTAACCACCAAACTCGGTGGCCTGCTTTTGCTCGACGTCCAGCTCGTTGGTCAGGGTCGAAATGGCTTCGGCCACTTCCAGGGCCAGGTCTTCACGGTTGGCCTGGATGGCGGCCAGAGCCTTGGATTCCAGGTCCTTGATCTTGGCGTTGTACTCGCTGACGCGGTCAGCCGACAGTTTGTGCTTGGCCATGATGGTGACGAGCTCACGCTTGGCGTTGGCCAGGGCGCTGTCCGCATCGCGAATTTCCTGATCGAGGATGCGCAGGGCCTGTTGGTCGACGATCGATTCGCCGACTTCGTTGGCACCGCCACGCAGCGCGGTGAACAATTTGCTCCAGATGGACTGAGTCATTGGATATTTCCTGTTCCCGAATAATTAATTGAAGAAACGTTCGAAGGCTTCGCTGGCGCGCTGGACGTTGTCGACCAGGGTTTTGACCTCGGTCACGATGTTCGTCAGGCTGGAGTCGGAGCTCAGAGCGCCGAACATGTTGTAGACAATCTGCCCGTTCGGCATGGACTCGATACCGATCGAGGACAGCGGGAACATCTCCCGGCTGCGCAGCACGGCGTCATTGAAGGCCGGTACGTCATTGATGGACTCGATGTCGACCAGAACGGTGTCGACGATGATCTGTTCGCCCACCACCGCGATGTAAATCGGCAAGCCACCGAAGTCGTTCATTTCCAGCTTGATGCTGGACTCGGAGCCTTGAACGAGAGAAAGCGTGATGTCGTTTGAAACCACTTCGTCCAGGGCTTGAAGGGCGCTGAAGAGGCGGTCGATGTTCCAGTTTGTACCTGCGCTCATGTAATTCTCCGACATGAATGAGCCAGCCAGAATCGGTTGGCGAAGCTGTTTCTCCATCTGCTTGAGCAGGCTTCGGTTTTCGGGAAGCACCCAAGTCTCGTGTTTCACATAACCGGCGGCACCCAGGCCCGCGCGCATCTGCTTCATGTAAAAGCTCGATGGTTTTTTCGCGGACGGTTTGGAGCGCTCTCCCTTGCGGCTTGCCGAATCGGTATCGGGCCCTGTGGGAGGACTCGATGGAGAGCTGCTTTTCATGGGGCTGACCTCGTTGTGAAAAACTCACGCGTGAGAAACACTACAGGCAATTTTTGCCACGCTCAATAGCTCACGCGTGAGATTTTTTGTCATACATTTTCCGCTCCATGAAAAAGGCCCGCAGCGCTAAAACGCGGCGGGCCCTTTTTGGAATTTGATCAATACGTTATGTGGTTAGTGGTTAGCCGCCAGGAATTCATCAGTGGAAATCACGCTCGCATAGGCGAAACCCAGGGCCGACATGAACGCGGCGTGAACGTGGGAGGCGGGCACCGTAACGCCGTTGAATTCCAGATCGCGTGAGGCGCAGGCGTCGTGGATCACCGTGACGGTGTAGCCAAAGTCCGCGGCGGCGCGGGTGATGCCGTCCACACACATGTGGCTCATGCTGCCAACGACCACCAATTCCTTGATGCCTTGCTCGTCGAGGATCGATTTCAGTTCGGTTTCACGAAACGAGTTGACGAAGTGCTTGAGCACCACCGGCTCATCGGCACGGTTCAGAACTTTGGGGTGCAGCTTCGCGCCTTCGGAACCCGGGGTGAAGAAGGGGGCTTCTTCGGAGGTGAATTCGTGGCGGATGTGCACCACCGAATCACCCGCGTCGCGAAACGCTTTGAGCAGACGGGCGGCGTTGTCGGCGGCAGCGTCGGCGCCGACCAGCGGCCACTTGCCTTGAGGGAAGTAGTCGTTTTGGATATCAACTACGATGAGTGCTTGCTTGGCCATGCCTGATTCCTCGAAATGTGTGGGTTGGGCGTGGAAAGAAGTATTGTCTGTGGCAGGCCTTCCGAGGATTGGCCGCACCGACAATAGAAGGGGGAAAACTGACAATGGACGCAGAAAGGGCAATCGTCGAACTCGGCGTGCTGATTTATCCCGGCGCGCAGATGGCGGCGGTGCACGGGTTGACGGACCTGTTCGGGGTGGCGAACCGGATTGCCGCCGAGCATCAGGCTGCGCAATTGCCGCTGCTGCGGGTCAGCCATTGGCAAGTTGATGGCGAGCAGGCGCCCGAGCGGGTGTACGACAGTCATCCCGGGCCCGAGCGCGCCTTGGTGGCGGTGTTGATTCCGCCATCGATTGCCGGATTTTCCGAAGGCCAGGCACCGCAGGCGTTGATCCACTGGATGCGTCAGCAACACGCCCGGGGCGCGACCCTCGGCGGCGTCTGCGTGGGCTCGATTCTACTGGCGGAAAGCGGCTTGCTCGACGGCCGCAGCGCCACCACCCACTGGACCTCGGCCAAAACCTTCGCCGAGCGTTACCCGGCCATCAAGCTCAAGGCCGATACCCCTATCGTCGACGACGGCGACCTGATCACCACCGCCGGGTTGATGGCCTGGTCCGAGTTGGGATTGCGCCTGGTCGACCGCCTGCTCGGCCCGAGCATTGCCACCGGCACTGCGCGTTTTCTGGTGGTGGAACACAGCGACAGCGCGAGTGAGTGCGGCAGCAATTTTTCACCGATTCTCAGCCACGGGGATGCTTCGATTCTCAAGGTTCAGCACTGGCTGCAAAGCACCGGGGCCACCGATGTATCGCTGACGGCGATGGCCGAGCGGGCGGGGCTGGAAGAGCGCACGTTCCTGCGCCGTTTCCGTGCAGCGACCGGGTTGAAACCCACCGAGTACTGCCAGCATCTGCGGGTCGGCAAGGCTCGGGAAATGCTTGAATTCACCAACGGCACCATCGATCACATTGCGTGGACCGTGGGTTATCAAGACCCCAGTGCGTTTCGCGCGACCTTCAAGAAAATCACCGGGCTGGCGCCAAGTGATTACCGGGCGCGGTTTGGCGTGACGCCGGGTGCAGCTGTCACGCGGTAGCCAGATCACCGCCGAGCCAAATGTGGGAGCGAGCCTGCTCGCGAAGGCGCAATGTCAGTGACTTAGATGCAGGCTGACCCACGCCGAATTCGCGAGCAGGCTCTCTCCCGCATTGGCTCAGTGCAAGGCCTGGATCGTGCAAAATGCAGGAGTAGAGAAACCCTTCGTGCAGAATAAAACAGGCTCAGTGCCATCACCTTCGCAGCAACTGCCTGATTTGAAACCCGTTTCTATCCAACCCTCAATGGCTTGATCTCTGCACCCCTTCAACTACATTCATCAAAAGCCGATTGAAGGGGGACGCATGACCCCAACAAACCGCAAGAAACTGGTAGTCGCCCACTCAGTCCGCCCCGAGGCGCCCCAGCACGAAGTCGACACCAATCACGCGCTGGCCCGTTGGCTGGCGCACATCCTGGGGCTCAAGTTCGGTGGCAGCTACGACCCCGGACTTCACAACGGTCGAGATCTTTATCTCTTGCCGACCCAGACCCTGGTCGGCGTCGCTGCCGCCCGGGCATTGGGCGTCACCGGGCCGGAAGATCTGTGGGGCGGTTACGTCGACCACGATTTCATCTGCACCAAAGCCATCAGCCACGGGTTGCGCAATAAACATGCGCACGCCCCGCAAGGCTGGTCTCCGTTGTTTTCCGAACGTGTGCGCAACGTCGTGCTCGATGGCCTCAGCGTGTTCTCGCTCGACGATGCGCGGCCGGCCGCAGAGCATTTGCTTTACACCGGCCCGATCCGCATCAAGCCGATTCATGCCTGCGCCGGACGTGGGCAGGAAGTGATCAAAAGCCTCGACCAGTTCGACGAAGTTCTGGCTCGCCCCGATGCCAGGGCACTGTTCAGCGAAGGCGTGGTGCTTGAACAGGATCTCGACAACGTCGTCACCCACAGTGTTGGCCAGAGTTTTATCGGCGATAAGGTGCTGAGTTATTGCGGTGATCAATACTTGACCGAAGACGGTCAGGGCGAGCAGGTTTATGGAGGTTCCAATCTGCTGGTGGTGCAGGGGTATTACGAAGACCTGCTGAAACTGGACCTGCCTGACGATGTGCAACTGGCGATCCGGCAAGCGCAAGTGTTCGACAGCGCCGCGGACGAGGCCTATCCCGGTTTTTACGCCTCGCGCCGCAACTATGACATCGCCCAAGGCCTGGACAGCAGTGGCAAACAGCGCAGCGGCGTGCTCGAACAGTCCTGGCGCATGGGCGGTGCCAGCAGCGCCGAAGTGGCCGCGTTGCAGAGCTTCGTCAACAACCCGGGGATGCGCGCGATTCGCGTGTCTTCAGTGGAAACCTACATCGACCAACCGCTGCCGCCGGACGCCATTGAGGTGTATCGCGGGCCCGCGGAAAACAGTGACTTTCTTCTCAAGTACGTGACGGTCAAATCCTATGACGGCTAGAAGCGAAACCATTCAGATCGACATCGACGATGAACAGATGAGCGGGACCTTTCTGAGCCCCAAATCGAAAGTCCCCGGCGTGTTGTTTGTGCACGGTTGGGGCGGCAGCCAGGAGCGGGACCTGGAGCGGGCCAAAGGCATCGCCGGTCTGGGATGCGTGTGCCTGACGTTCGACTTGCGCGGGCACACCGGCGGCACCGGCATCCCGCTTACTCGCGTAACGCGCGAAGACAACCTGCGTGACCTGCTGGCGGCATACGACCGCTTGCTCGCCCACCCGGCGCTCGACACCTCCGCCATTGCGGTGGTCGGCACCAGTTATGGCGGTTATCTGGCCTCGATACTGACTTCATTGCGCCCGGTGCGCTGGCTGGCGCTGCGGGTGCCGGCGCTGTATCGCGACGATCAATGGCATACGCCCAAGCGTGAGCTGGATAAGGCTGATTTACGCGATTACCGCAACACGCTGGTACGCGCCGACAGCAATCGTGCGCTGCATGCGTGCTCGCAATTCACCGGGGATGTGCTGCTCGTGGAGTCCGAGACCGACGACTATGTGCCTCACGCGACGATCATGAGCTACCGCGCTGCGTGCCAGCAGACGCATTCGCTGACGCACCGGATCATTGACGGCGCCGACCACGCGTTGAGCGAGCCGGTGTCGCAACAGGCCTACACCTCGATCCTGGTGGACTGGATTACCGAGATGGTCGTGGGTGAGCGGTTGAGCATTATTCAGTCGAAATGAGTGGTGGGTTTGCGGACGCTTTCGAAGGCTTGCCCGCGAAAGCGTCATCCGCCTCCCCAACAATCTCAGGAAGGTTTCTTGGCAATCCGCAGCGACTTCACCTTGGCCTCCACCACCAGATACATCACCAACGTAATCAGCAACGGCAAGATGAAATAGATCGCCCGATAAGCCAGCAACCCCGCCACCAGGCTCCCCCGCGACGCTTCATGTTGCAGCAGTGCCACAAACACCGCCTCCAACACACCCAACCCGGCCGGAATGTGCGTAATCACCCCGGCAATCGCACTGATCAGCAACACGCCCAGCACCAATGGGTAATCCAGCTTGTTAGGCAGCAACGTGAAGATCACCGCCGCCATCAGCGACCAGTTCAGCGCTCCGAGGGCCAGTTGCAGCATCGCCATGCGCAAGGACGGCAGGTTGATTTCCACCCCGCGTATCGCCCATTCCCGACGTTTGGAGAACTGGCACGCCGCCAGATATCCCGCGCT
This sequence comes from Pseudomonas sp. PS02303, assembly GCF_029959925.1. Lineage (NCBI taxonomy): Bacteria > Pseudomonadati > Pseudomonadota > Gammaproteobacteria > Pseudomonadales > Pseudomonadaceae > Pseudomonas > Pseudomonas sp. PS02303. The sequence continues at coordinate 7,463 of NZ_JASCOM010000018.1, read as the reverse complement.
CACCAGGAGTAACAACACGCCCACAACTTGCAAGGCACCGCTGCTCAACTTCCAGCCCGGCGGCATTCTGACCAGTCCGCTGCTGAACACGGCGCCCGCAATCACCATGTAGCCGAACCAGTTGGTCGCCAGGCTCAGCCCGAGGATTTTCGCGATGTTGCTTTTGCTCACCCCTAGCCGCGAATACAGGCGATAACGCATGGCAATCCCGCCGACCCACGCGCTCAGGTTCAGGTTGAAGGCGTAGCTGATGATCCCCACCGGCAGGATCTGTTTCCAGGTCAGGTCCTGGCGGATGTAGGTGCGGCCGATCAGATCAAAACAGGCATACACCAGAAAACTCACCAGCGTCAGGCCGGACGCAATGATCAGCGTGCGCACCTTGAAATTGGCCAGGGTGTGGAACACTTCGTCCCATTCGATGCGCTGGGCAAGCATCGTCAACAGCACGATCAGCGCCAGGAAAAACAGCATCGTCAGCGGTTTTTTCCAGCGGCTCCAGCGTGTCTTCTTTTCCGGGGCAGGTGTTGTGCTGCCGTCTTGAGGTGCCGAGTGCGCTTCAACGCGGTTCATGGTGGTCACTCCCGGCCGAATGGGTGAAGGGTTTCAGGCGTGGTTTATGCGCCGGCAGCCAACCGGCCCATGCCGGGAAGTGACGCAGGAAGTGAAACACCAGAAAGCCGACGGTCATGTGCCAGATCCTTCCGCGCGGCGACGTGTCCGCTGACATGGCTTTGCAGTGGTTATTGCTCAGCACTTCAAGGCGTTCGAACAGATCTTGGTTGAAGGCTCGGTCGCGGATCAACACGTTGGCTTCCAGGTTCATCGACAGGCTTAACGGGTCGAGATTGCTTGAGCCGACGGTGCTCCAGTCCTCATCCACCAGCGCGACTTTGCCGTGCAGCGGGCGTTCGCAATATTCGAAGATCTGCACGCCCGACTTGAGCAAATAGTCGTAGGTCATGCGCGCAGCCAGTTTGGCCACCATCATGTCCGGTTGCCCCTGCAGAATCAGGCGCACGTCGACGCCACGACGAGCGGCGTTGCGGATTTCGCGCAGCAAGCGGTAACCCGGAAAGAAATAGGCGTTGGCGATCACGACCCGGCGTTGGGCGCTGCGCAGCACCTGAAGGTAAACCTCTTCGATATCCGTCCGGTGGTCACCGTTGTCGCGGTACACCAGGCGAACCTGGCCGTCGTGGTCGCTGAAGGCCAGTTCCGAGCGTCGCTGCCGGCGGCGTTGCCACCAGTATTTGGCGCGGGCCGGGCGGCCACATTGCAGCAGCGCGAAGTGATGGATATCGGCCACCGCCGGGCCTTGCACTTCAACCGAGTAATCCTGCTTGGCCTCGGGGCCGAAATCGGCCAGATGGTCGGCGGAAAAGTTGATCCCGCCGATGAACGCGATCGTGCCGTCCACCACCACGATCTTGCGGTGCAGACGTCGGAACCAGTTGGTGCGGATCCCCAGAAGCTTGGGCGCCGGATCGAATATTTGCAGGCGAACGCCGGCCTCGCTCAACGTTGCGAGATAGCCGTTGCTCAACTCGCCACAGCCAAACCCGTCGAGGCTGGCAGTGACCCGTACCCCGCGTTGGGCGGCCTCGATCAGGACTTGCTGCAGCTCATTGCCGACCTTGTCCTCGAACACAATGAAGGTTTCCAGGAGTATTTCAGTCTTGGCCTGGCGCATGGCTTCGAACACTCGCGGGAAATAGGCTTCGCCGTTTTCCAGCATTTCCACGAGGTTGTTGCCCTGCCAGCCGTATTCGACGTCGACCACGCCGGGCTCACGCACCGGCGGGGTAGTCGGCACGTGTTCAACGGTGGCTTTTTCCATCGGGGCGCTGCTCATAGCTCGATCTCCACCGACAGCGGTGCGTGGTCGGAAAGGTGTGACCAGGGACGTGCCGCCAGCACTTGCGGACGGCTGGCCTTGAGGTTGCGCACATAGATGCGGTCCAGGCGTAGCGCTGGGAGTCGCGCTGGAAAACTGCGCGCCGGTTTGCCGTGGTGCTCGGCGAATACCTCGCGCAGGCCACAGGGCTTGAGCAACGCATCGGCACGCTGGCGCCAGTCGTTGAAGTCGCCGGCGACAATCACCGGGGCGTCGACCGGAAGGTCTTCGAGCCGTCGCGCCAGCAACTTCAGTTGTTCCGTGCGGTGGCTCTCACGCAGCCCCAGATGCACGCAAATGGCGTGCACTTCCAGGCCATCGCCCGGCAGGCGCAGCACGCAATGCAGGATGCCGCGGTTCTCATGGCCGCTGATCGATACGTCGAGGTTGTCATGGCGAATGATCTGGAACTTCGACAGCAGCGCATTACCGTGATCACCCGCCGGGTACACCGCGTTGCGGCCATAGGCAAATTGTGGCCACAGGGTGTCGGCGAGGAATTCGTACTGCGGCATCGTCGGCCAGTTGTCGTACCGCTGCGGATGGTCCTCGTGGGTGCCGTGGACTTCCTGCAAAAACACCACATCGGCAGACACACTGCGTACCGCTTCGCGCAATTCCGGCAGGATGAAACGCCGATTGAGCGCGGTGAACCCCTTGTGGGTGTTGACCGTCAGTACGGTGAAACGGCGCACGGCGGCGAAGACGGGTTGCTGTTCGTCGGTACTGCCGACCGGTTCGGAAATACTCATGACAGCACTCCTTCGGCGACCGGTTCACCGGGACGGGTGGCGAGGTCTTTGTCGAGGTGGAAGTGCTCAAGCAAACGCCGCGCATCGAAAGGCGCGCGGACTTTGATGTCGTTGTCGAAATAGCAGAACACTTCCCGGGACTTGCGTGCTTTCGGCTTTTGCCCAGGTGCAATCAGCTGCGGATCGGCCGGTTGCTGGCCATGGTTCCAGGCGTCGATCCGTTCGCCCCAGCGTTCCAGCGCCTCAGGGGTGTAGCCGCTGGCGTAGAGTTCTTCGGCACCGTGCAGGCGCAGATAGACGAAATCACTGGTGACGTCTTCGCGGTACGGCCATTTTCCGGCGGTATCGGCGATAACCAAGGCCACGTTGTAGCGCTTGAGCAGGCGCACGAACGCTGGATCAATAAAGCTCTCGTTTCTGATTTCAACGGCGTGGCGCAGGGGCTTTTTCTTGTACGCCTTCATGCTGGCGGGGCCGTGCAGGTGCGAATCGTGCTGGCGGGCAAGGGCGGCTGCTTGCTGGGTGTCGTGGGGTAATTGCTTGAGGAAGCTTTCGAACAACTCGACATCGAATTTGAAGTTGGGCGGAAACTGCCAGAGGATCGGGCCGAGTTTCTCTTTCAGCTCCAGGATCCCGGAGGCAAAGAAATTCGCCAGCGGTGTATGAATGTCCCGCAGACGCTTGATGTGGGTGATGAAACGTGGGGCTTTGACGCTGAACACGAAGTCCGCCGGGGTTTCGGCGTACCACTGGGCGTAACGCTCAGGCCGTTGCAGGGCGTAAAACGATCCATTGATTTCGATGCTGTTGACCGCCCGAGACGCAAATTGCAATTCGCGCTTCTGGGTCAGCCCCTTCGGGTAGAAACCTCCCCGCCAGGGTGTGTAGCGCCAGCCTGAAATGCCAATGTGAATCGCCGCCATGTCGCCTCCCGTCTAATGGTCCTCGGTTGCCTCTGTCTTTTGATGACCGTGGGGCAACCGAGAAAGTTTCGACGGGGCTACGGACGGTGGTTCCGGAAAACCATACCGACCTTCTGTGGGGTTAGTGTCCGGCGACGATGCGGGTCGTGCTTTCGGCGTAGACCGGGCCGAGTCGGTCAAGACGTCCACTCCACGCCGTCAGCGCCAACGCCACCAACACCACCAGCCCGCCAATCCAGGCGGTATGGATCAGGCCCATGTGAGCCACGATCAAGCCGCCACCCCAAGCACCACCCGCGATGCCGAGGTTAAACGCGGCGATGTTCAGCCCCGACGCCACGTCCACCGCATGCGGGGTGTGATGTTCGGCTTGACGCACCACATAGACTTGCAGCCCCGGCACGTTACCGAACGCGACTGCGCCCCAGACCAGCACGGTAGCCAGCGCCAGCCATGGGTTGCCAGCGGTAAAGGTCAACACGAACAGCACCGCCGCGAGCAAGGCAAAGATGATTTTCAGGGCGCTGATCGGGCCGCGCTTGTCCGCCAGTTTGCCGCCCCAGATGTTGCCGACCGCCACCGAGATACCGTAGACCAGCAACACCAGGCTGACCGTGCTGGCGCTGAAGCCGGAGATGTCCTGGAGAATCGGCGCCAGGAAGGTAAAAGCGATGAACGAGCCGCCGTAACCGACCGCGGTCATGGCGTACACCAGCAGCAGACGTGGCTGCTTGAGCACCTGCAATTGCTGCAACAGCGAAGCCGGTTTGCTGTGGGCGATGTTTTTCGGCACGTAGAGCAGGCTGCCGATAAAGGCGATCACGCCCAAGGCGGACACGGCGAGGAAGGTTTCACGCCAGCCGAAATGCTGACCGATGAAGGTTCCCAGCGGTACGCCGGTGACCAGCGCCACGGTCAGGCCGGTGAACATGATAGCGATCGCACTGGCGGCTTTTTCCTTTGGCACCAGGCTGGTGGCGATGGTCGAGCCAATCGAGAAAAACACCCCGTGGGCGAGGCCGGTGACGATCCGCGCCAGGATCAGCGATTCGTAGCTGGGGGCTTTCCAGGCCAGCAGGTTGCCAAGGGTGAACAGCACCATCAGCGACAACAGCAGCAATTTGCGCGGGACTTTGCCGGTGAGGGCGGTCAGCACCGGGGCGCCAATGGCGACGCCCAGGGCGTAGAGACTGACCAGCAGGCCGGCGGACGGCAGACTGACGCCGAGGTCGGCGCCGATGGTGGGTAACAGGCCAACGATGACGAACTCGGTCGTCCCGATGGCGAAGGCGCTGAGGGTCAGCGCGAGCAAGGCAATGGGCATGACTGCAACTCCGGTGGGTTTGATTGATGGAGCGCAGTGTCGGGGTTTGGGTTGTGCGGAAAAATAGAGGGGTGGGCATTTGATATTTGCGTGCAGGTCAAATATCTCGCGGGCAAATGAAACCCTGTGGCGAGGGAGCTTGCTCCCGCTTGGCTGCGCAGCAGTCGCAAATGCCATATCGCATGCTGTATTTGAGGAGCCAGGTTTGCAGGTTTTTGGGGGGCGCTTCGCACCCTAGCGGGAACAAGCTCCCTCGCCACAGGGGAACTTGCTGGCCGTTATCTCGGGGTGAAAACCGAACTTGCCCGCCATTTCCCGATCAGTTCCTTACAGACCCTTCCCAAGGAGCTTCCCGTTTTGCTCAAGTTCAAGACCGCGATACTGCTGGGGGCGTTGCTGTTTCTGGGCAGCAACGAGTTGGAAGCCGTCACGCTGCCGGGTGTTCCCGCCGCTGCCGAGGAGCCTGCTACGCCTGAACCGTTGGTCCAGGGCGGCCTGCTCGGGGCCATCAGCTCCAGCATCGACGACGTTCAGGACAAGCTCGACCTCAACGAAGACCTGGTCGATGCCTGGCGCCTGCGGGCGGACCGGGCGGCGAATGAGGTGGATAAACTGGTCAATCGACCTTCTAGCCGTTCCGGCTGGAGCGTGATTGGCGACTTCCTGATGCTGTCCGGCGTCTGGCTCGGCAGCTTTGCCTTGCTCACCGTGCTCGGTGGGATACTCGCCAAACGCTTGAACCAGGGCCGCTTTCTGCGAACCCGCCAGCGCAGTCAGGACCTGCTCAATTATGTGTTGCCTTACACGCTACCGGCCCTGATCTGCTTGCCGTTGACCCTTTACGTCAGCCATTTCCTGCCTGCCTCGGTGGGCCGTGCGCTGGCGCTGTGTTTCGCCTACGCCACCAGCAGCGGCATTTTTTCTACCTCGATGCTGCTCTGCGTGATTGTCATGTTCAACACCGGCCACAAGCGCACGGCGGTGCAGATCATCCGCGATTTCTGCCCACGACCGCTGTTCCTGATCGGTTTCCTTGCCGCGCTCAGCGATGCGCTGACCAGCCCGCAGATCGCCCGGCAACTGGGCGGTAACATCACCAGCAGCGCTGCCGTGCTCACCGGTTTTTTCGTCTCGATCATCTTCGGCTTATTGGTGATTCGATTGAGGCGCCCGGTGGCGCATCTGATCCGTAACCGGCCCTTGGCCCAGCGCCTCAAACAGCCGTCGCTGCAGGAATCCCTGCGGATCTTTTCCGGGCTCTGGTACTGGCCGATCCTGCTGATGGTGATGGTTTCGGCGATCAACCTGCTCGGCGTCGGCGATGACAATCAGAAGGCGCTGCGCTGTGCGTTGTTCACCACTATCCTGCTGATCGCCACGGTGTTTCTCAGCACAATTTTCCAGCACATGTTCAAGTCGCGCCAGGTTGAAGCGATCCAGCGCAGCAGCGCTTACAAGGAGCGTTTTCTCAGTCTGCTGCATGCGCTGCTACGAATCATCATGGCCGTGGCTTTCATCGAAATCCTTGGGCGGATCTGGGGCGTGTCGCTGTTCGAATTCGCCGAACAAAACAAGGTAGGGCGGGCAATCAGTGATTCGTTGAGCAGCATGGGGCTGATCTTTCTGGTGACCTGGTTGCTGTGGGTGGTGCTCGATACGGCGATCCAGGAAGCGCTGAAACCGCCGGTCAACAAACGCACGACGCAGCCGAGTACGCGGGTCAAAACCATTCTGCCGCTGCTGCGCAACGCGATCAAAATCATCCTGGTGGTGATCTGCGCAATTACCACCATGGCCAACCTTGGGATCAACGTTGCGCCGTTGCTGGCGGGTGCCGGCGTGGTCGGCCTGGCCATCGGTTTTGGTTCGCAGCAATTGGTGCAGGACGTGATCACCGGGTTGTTCATCATCATCGAAGACACGCTGTCGATCGGCGACTGGGTGGTGCTCGACTCCGGCCATGCCGGGACGGTCGAAGGCCTGACCATCCGCACCTTGCGCCTGCGGGACGGCAAGGGTTTCGTGCACTCGGTGCCGTTCGGGCAGATCAAGGCCGTCACCAACCAATCGCGGCAGTTTGCCTATGCGTTTTTCTCGGTGCAGTTCACCTACGACACCGATGTCGACAAAGCGATCGAACTGATCCGTGAGGCGGGGGATTCGATCCGCGAGGACGCGTTTCTCAAGTACAACCTGCAAGGGCCGCTGGATGTGTTTGGCGTCGACAAAATGGACCTCAACGGCGTGGTGCTGACGGCGCAGTTCCGCACGGTGTCGGGTGGGCAATATGCGGTGAGCCGGGCATTTAACCAACGGTTGAAGAAGCTTGTGGATAACAGCCCGTGCGTGCATTTCGCGCAGACTTATCCACAGCAGGTTTTGATGCCGAGGCAGGCGATGGCCGGGCAGGAAGACGACGGGCCGGCGCCGGAGAATTCGCCGGTGTTGTTACCGGATCAGCCGCGTACTCAATAACACCGCAAACCTTGCAGGAGCGAGGCTTGCCCGCGAAGGGCGCACCGCGGTGTATCAGTAGAACAGTGTCTTCGTTCTTCGCGGGCAAGCCT
>NZ_JASCOM010000189.1:0-11657 GCF_029959925.1 Pseudomonas sp. PS02303 | reverse complement strand
GCCTCGCTCCTACATGGGATAGCGCGTTCACAAATCCCTGTAGGAGCGAGGCTTGCCCGCGAAGAGGCCATCAGCCCCAACCGAGAACTACCGCTCGTGCAGCGCTTCGGCGCGGGCCCGGATAATCGGCTTGAGCAAATAGCTGAGAACTGTCTTCTTGCCAGTAATGATATCCACCGAAGCCACCATCCCCGGGATGATCAGCAACGGCTTTTCATCCGTCCCCAGGTGACTGCGATCCGTGCGCAGTTTGATGATGTAGTACGTCGTCTTCTTGTCTTCATCGGTGATGGTGTCGGCACCGATCTGCTCAAGCCTGGCCTTCAGCCCACCGTAAATGGTGTAGTCATACGCCGTGAACTTCACCGTCGCTTCCTGGCCCGGGTGCAGGAACGCAATGTCCTGCGGGCGAATCTTCGCTTCCACCAGCAAGGTGTCGTCCAGCGGTACGATTTCCACCAGATCGCTGCCCGGCTGGATCACGCCGCCAATGGTGTTTACCAGCAACTTGTTGACGATGCCGCGCACCGGCGAAGTGACCAGCGTCCGGCTGACCCGGTCTTCCAGTGCCTTGCCGGTGGCCTGGGCCTTGTTCAGGTCGGTGCGGGCCTCGTTGAGTTGGGTCAGGGCTTCGCTGCGGAACTTGCCGCGCGTCTCGTCGATCTTGCGCTGCACTTCCTTGATTGCCGATTCGGCGCGCGGGATTGCCAGCGTTGTGGCGTCCAGTTGCCCACGGGTTTCGACCTCAGCCCGCTTGAGCCGTAAAACCTCGACCGGCGACACCGCGCCCTGAGCCACCAGCGGCTCGGACATGTTGATTTCCTGACGCTGCAACGACAATCCATTGCGGTATTGCGCCTGCTTGGAGGTGAATTCGCGCAGCTCTTGCTGACGCTGGATCAACTGCTCCTGCAAACCACCGATCTCATCGTGCAGTTGCTGACGACGACTGATGTACAGCGACTCTTCGCTGGCGGCCTGACCGGGAACAGCCTTGAGCACATCAGCGGGGAAGTTCAGCGGACGGTCATCGACCTCGGCGCTCAAACGCTCCACGCGCAGCAGCATCGACAGCCGATCGGCTTCGGTCTCGCCCACGTTGGAGGCAAACCGCGTGTCGTCCAGGCGAATCAGCGGCGCGCCGGCATCGACAATCTGCCCTTCGGTGACGAACAACTCGGAGACGATACCGCCCTCAAGGTTCTGGATTTTCTGGATCTTCGACGAAGGAATCGCCTTGCCGTCGCCCTTGGTGACTTCGTCGATCACCGCGTAATTGGCCCAGAGCATCAGGAATATGAAAAAGCCGATGATCGCCCAGATCGTCAGCCGCACCACACGCGGGGCGTCTTCGATAAGGGCTTTATTGACCTCGGGAAGTGGCTGGCCATGCAGCGACTCGGAGCCTTTGAAGTAACGGCGGATCGAATCCTTGAAACCCGACTTAAGCAACACTGATCTGCCCCTTCTTCAACGCTTCCATCACGGCGGCTTTCGGGCCATCGGCGAGTATTTGTCCGCGGTCGATGACGATCAGGCGATCCACCAGCGACAACAGCGATGCCCGGTGCGTCACCAGCACCACGGTCTTGTTTTCAACCACTGCCGCGAGGCGTTGCTTGAGGCGTTCTTCGCCAGTGTTGTCCATGGCGCTGGTCGGTTCGTCGAGCAGCAGGATCGGCGGGTTGAGCAGCAGCGCACGGGCCAGGGCCACGTTCTGGCGCTGACCGCCGGACAGGTTCTGCCCGCGTTCGCCGACTTGCAGCTCATAGCCTTGCGGGTGCAGGCGGGCAAACTCATGCACGCCGGCCAGCTCGGCGGCTTGCAGGACCATTTCGTCTTCTACATAGCGCGCGCCCGAGACCAGGTTGTCGCGCAGGGTGCCGGCCAGCAGCTGGATGTCCTGCGCGACGTAGCCGATGTTGTGGCGCAATTCGCTGACGTCGATCTGACGAATGTCGACACCGTCCACCAACAGCGCGCCGTCGTCCGGCTGATAGAGCCCCACCAGCAGTTTGGCCAGGGAGCTTTTGCCCGAGCCGCTACGACCGATGATGCCGATCTTCTCGCCCGGTTTGATGATCAGGTTGATGTTTTTCAGCGCCGCGTTCTGTTGATTCGGGTAAGTGAAGTTCATCTGCCGGCATTCGATGGCGCCTTGCAGTACCTTGCGGCTCAGCGGGCGCTCTTCGAAGTTGCGTTCTTGCGGCAGCTCCATCATCTGGTCCACCGAGACCATGGTCACCCGCGCTTGCTGGTAGCGGGTCAGCAGGCCGGACAACGAAGCCAGCGGGCTGAGCGCGCGGCCACTGAGCATGTAGCAGGCAATCAGACCGCCCATGCTCAAATTGCCGGCAATGATCTGGTACACGCCGAAGACGATCATGATCACCCCGGCCAATTGCTGGATCAGCAAGGTGATGTTCATTGCCAGGCCGGAGAGCATTTTCACCCGAAGTTCGAGGCGGCTGAGCGTGCCGATGGTCTGTTCCCACTGATACTGGCGTTCGCTTTCGGCGTTGTTGACCTTCACCGCATCGAGGCCGGCGAGGGTTTCGATCAGGCTCGACTGACGCTCGGCGCCCAAGGCCATGGTTCGTTCCATGGTCGCCACCAGCGGCTTTTGCAGCGCATAGCCGATCAGCAGGGCAATCGGGAATGCCAGCACAGGAATCCACACCAGGTGCCCGCCGAGAATGGCGATGACCATGAAGATCAGCAGCGTAAACGGTAGATCGATGAGGCTGGTCAGGGTCAGCGAGGCGAGGAAGTCGCGCAGGCTCTGAAACTCATGGATGTTCTGCGCGAAGCTGCCGACCCGGGCCGGGCGGTACTTCATGGCCATGCCGACAATGCGTTCGAACAACGTCGCCGAAATGATCAGGTCGGTTTTCTTCCCGGCCAGGTCCAGGCACAGGCTGCGCAGGCTCTTGAGGATCAGGTCGAACAGATACGCCCCGGTGATGCCGATGGCCAGCACCCACAGCGTCGATTCCGCCTGGTTCGGTACCACGCGGTCGTAGACATTCATCACAAACAGCGGCGCGGCCATGGCGATGATGTTAATCAGGAAACTGGCGGCGATGGCGTCGGCGTACAGCCAGCGCGAACGCTTGAGGGTGTCGCGGAACCACGAGCGCGCGCGCGGGATCAGCGTGCCATGATTGACGTCGAATTTGTGCTGGGGTTGGGCGAAGAACACTTTGCCGATGTAGTCGTCGGCCAGCAGTTCGCGGCTGACGAGGCTTTCACCGCCATCGCTTTCGCTGATCAGCAGGCGGGCCTGGTCTTCACCGTGCCAGCCGAGCAGGACGGCGCTGCGGCCATCCTTGAGCAGCAGCAGCGCCGGCATCGCAATCGCCGGAATCTGCTCCAGCTTGCGCACCAGCACCCGCCCTTGCAGACCGGCGCGAGCGGCGGCGCGGGGCAACAACTCAACGCTCAGACGCTGCTTGGGCAACGGCAGGCCGGTGGTCAGCATCGCGGCGCTGGCCGGTTTCTGATGCAGGGTGCAAAGGGCTAGCAGACCGTCCAGTAACGGATCGTCGTGCAGCGCGCGTGGATCATGAATGAGTTGAACTCGACTGACTTCTGATTCCACGCTCGGCACTCTTGGCTAACAGTAAAAAGGGAAGACTCAATTCATCCCGGGTAGCTGGACCCTGGGCTTCACGTCGTTCTGCACAACGGATGCCAACGGTGCGACCACTCCCTGGCTCTTGAGCAACTCGCCCATGGTCGCCTTGATTCGGTATTGAGTAAATAACTGAATGTTCTTGATCTCGGCCAGGCGACGGGAAGCGGTGAACAGTTCGTTTTCACTGTCGAGCAGGTCGAGCAGGGTGCGCTCGCCCAGGCTGAACTGCTTCTGGTACGCGGTGCGCACGCTGGTGCTGTGATCGACATATTGCTGGGCGATCGGCACCTGGGCGTTGGCGTTGTTCAACGCGTTCCAGGCCAGGCCCAACTCTTCGTTCAATACGCGCAGGGCGTTATTGCGGATATCCAGCGCCTGGTTGGACAGGTAGGACTTGGATTCCAGATCCGCCTTGTTGCTGCCGCCGGCATACAGATTGAAGCGCATGCGCAACATGGCCTGCCATTCGTTGCTGTGGCCGTTCTGACCGTCGAGATCGTTGTCGGCGGAGCGACCCAGTTCGGCATCGAAGCGCGGGTAGAAGGACGATTTGGCGGCGTCGTACTGTTTTTCGGCCGCAGCGATGTCGGACTCGGCCGAACGCAGGATCGGGCTGTTTTCCAGCATCTGCGCCCGGGCTTCATTCAGGTTGGCCGGCAACAGCGCGAGGAAATCGGCAGGCCGCTCCAGCTGATCGGGCATCTGGCCCACGGCACTGAGGAAGTTGGTCTCGGCGTCCGCCAGGTTGGTCTGTTCGGTGATCAGGTTGTTGCGAGCCTGGGCCATACGCGCTTCGGCCTGGTCGAGGTCGGCACCGCTGCCGACGCCGCGCTGGGTGCGCAACTTGATCTGGTCAAAAATACGTTCGTGGCTCTTCAGGTTGTCGGTGGCCAGGCGCACGAACTCGCGGCGGGTCAGTACATCCAGATAAACCTGAGCCACGGTCAGCGCGGTACGTTCGGACGTGCCCAACAAGGAATAAGCACGGGAATTAACGGTGGCTTGTTGACGCCCCACTTCACTGGACGTCGCAAAACCGTCAAAAACCATTTGCGACAGACGCAAACTTGACTCGCTGCGGTTCAGGGTTTCCCAGTGATTGTCACTGCCGGCCGCGCGGGTGGTGACGCTGTCAGTGCCTTCGCGACCATAACCGCCCAGCAGATCGACCCGGGGAAGGTATCCACCTTTTGCCGCCTTTAACTGATAATCCGCGGCCAATCGACTATTAACACCTGCCTGGATTTCCGGATGGACATCCAATGCCTGTTGCATGGCCTCCGGAAGTGACTGCGCCTGAACAAAACTGGCGGCTAGAGCGAAGGGTAGAGCCTTGAACAGGTGCAAACGCATGTTGGATTTCCCGGAATTACTTGTCTTGAATCACTGCAGAACGTACCGCTGCATCGGATGATGACCATCGGAATGACCGTGTGTCGGAAAGTTTGAATTTGGAACTGAATCGCACTCTGCGGGGCGGGTAGTTACCTAAATATCAATGTGACATTACTGGGACGAGTGTTTAGGATGACAGCACTAAGGTCAATAGTTTGGCATATAGTTTATAGCGAAAAAGTATAGCCAATTTGTTGACGGTTAACCGCGTCAAAGTTGTGCCTCGAATACCTTGAAAGTACGTCCAGACTGAGTTGGCGAAAGCGCCATCAGGTCCATGGAAGTCAACTGAACGTGACACCCGGAGAGTCTTCAATGAGCAGTGTTGTGGCCATCGTCAAAAGCATTGTCGGTCAGGTTTTCGCGGTGTCCCCAGAGGGCATTCGCCGAGTACTCGTTGAAGGCGACCGGTTGTTTGTCGGCGATCAGGTAGACACGGGCGCGGCGGGCGCCGTTACGCTGGAACTGGCTGACGGCCGCACCCTGGACCTGGGCCGCGACACTCAGTGGAGCGCCAGCGACCCGGATTCCAGCACCGACCTGTCAGAAGCCACTGCACAAGCCGCGCCATCGGTTGAAGAACTGCAACAAGCCATCGTTGCCGGTGCCGACCCGACCACTGAACTCGAAGCCACCGCGGCCGGCCCTACCGCTGCGGGCACGGGCGGTGCGGCGGGTGGCGGTCACAGCTTCGTGATGCTGGATGCAACCGCTGGCCGGGTAGACCCGACCATTGGTTTCCCGACCGCGGGCCTCAGCACTGCGGCACAGGCGGCACAACTCACCACCGGTGGCCAGACGGCTGACACTAGCGCCAACGTACAGCGCGAATCGACCTTGAGCCTGAGCGCCACGCCGAGCATCACCGAGGCCGGTGGCGTACTGGTTTACACTGCGACCCTGACCCAGGCGCCGCTGACCGACCTGACCATCACCCTGTCCAATGGCTCGGTGATCGTGATTCAGGCCGGCCAGTTGACCGGTACCGTCAACGTCCCGCTCGCGCCGAACGACACTGTTTATAACGACTCGACCCAGATCAACGTGACCGTCACCGGCACCACGGGTGGCAACGGCATCACCGTCACCCCGCCGACGACACCGGCCGTGACCCAGGTCACCGACACCGTCGACACCACAACGGTCACCTTGACCGCTGGCGCCAGCGTCACCGAAGGCGGCCAGATCACTTACACCGCGACATTGACCAACCCGGCGCAGACACCGGTCACCATCACCCTGTCCAACGGGTCGACGATCACCATCGATGCGGGTAAAACCACTGGCACCGTCGACGTGTCGACTCCAGCCAACGACGTCTACAACAACGGCAGCACGGTCACCACCACGATTACCGGCGCCACCGGCGGCAATTTTGAGAACCTGGTGCCAAACCCGGCTCCGGCCGTGACCACCATTACCGACTCGCCGGACACCACCACCCTCACACTGACGGCGGGTTCGACGGTCACCGAAGGCGGCCAGATCACCTACACCGCCACACTGAACAACCCGGCTCAAACGCCGGTCACTGTCACCCTGTCCAACGGCTCGACCATCACCATCGAAGCCGGCAAAACCACCGGCACCGTGAACGTCGACACTGCGGCCAATGACGTTTATCAGAACGGCAGCACCGTCAGCACCACCATCACTGGCGCCACCGGCGGCAACTTCGAGAACCTGGTGCCGAGTACTACACCTGCGGTCACCACCGTTACCGACTCGGTCGACAACACCGGCCTGAGCCTCACCGCCACCGGCACCGGCACCGTGGTCGAAGGCGGCCAGATCACTTACACCGCAACCCTGACCAACCCGGCCGGCACGCCGATGACTGTGACCTTGAGCAATGGCTCGGTCATCTCCATCGAAGCGGGCAAGACCACCGGCAGCGTGACCGTCGATACCGCGGACAATGACGTTTACAACAACGGCAGCACCGTCAGCACCACCATCACCGGGACCACCGGCGGCAATTTCGAACAACTGACTCCGAGCACCACGCCAGCGGTCACCACCATTACTGACTCGGTCGACAACACCGGCCTGAGCCTCACCGCCACCGGCACCGTGGTCGAAGGCGGCCAGATCACCTACACCGCGACCCTGACCAACCCGGCCGGCACGCCGATGACCGTGACCTTGAGCAATGGCTCGGTCATCACCATCGAAGCGGGCAAGACCACCGGCAGCGTGACCGTCGATACCGCGGACAATGACGTTTACAACAACGGCAGCACCGTCAGCACCACCATCACCGGGACCACCGGCGGCAATTTCGAGCAACTGACTCCGAGCACCGAGCCGGCGCTGACCGCCATTACCGACTCGAAGGACGACACCGGCCTGAGCCTGTCGGCGTCCACCGAAGTGGCTGAGGGTGGTCAGATTCTGTACACCGCGACCCTGACCAATGCAGCTGGCACGCCAGTCACCGTCACACTGAGCAACGGCGCCGTGATCACCATTGCAGCCGGCGCCACCAGCGGCTCCGTGACCGTCAAGGCACCGGCCGATGACGTCTACAAAGATGCCGGGAAAGTCGAAGCGACCATCAAGGACGCCACTGGCGGCAACTTCGAAAACCTGGTGCCGAGCACTGTTCCGGCAGTCACTGACATTACCGATACCCTCGATACCTCGACCGTCAGCCTGACCGCGACGTCCACTGTGCCTGAAGGCGGCACCGTGGTGTACACCGCGTCCGTGACTGCGCCAGTGACCGGCTCGCCAGTTGTCGTGAACTTGTCCAACGGCCAGACCATCACCATTCCGGTCGGCGCAAGTTCGGGTAGCGTGAATTTTGTTGCACCGAACGATGCCCTGGCGGGCGGCAGCTCGCTGAGCGTCAAGATTGATGATGCCAAGGGCGGCAATTACGAGAAGCTCGACGTCGATGGCAAGTCGGCGGACACCTCGGTGACTGACTCGGCCGACACCACCACGCTTAGCCTGACAGCAACCGATTCGGTCGCTGAAGGCGGTTCGATCGTCTACACCGCGAACCTGACCAACGCGGCCGGCACTCCGGTCACCGTGACATTGAGCAACGGCGCAGTGATCACCATCGCCGCCAACGCCACCAGCGGCTCCGTGACCGTCAAGGCACCGGCCGATGACGTCTACAAAGACGCCGGCAAAGTCGAAGCGACCATCAAGGACGCCACTGGCGGCAACTTCGAAAACCTGGTCAAGGACCCGGCCGCAGCGGTGACCAGCGTCACCGACACCGTCGATACCTCGACCGTCAGCCTCACTGCGACTTCGTCCGTGGCCGAAGGCGGCACCGTGGTGTACACCGCGTCCGTGACTGCGCCAGTGACCGGTTCGCCGGTTGTCGTGAGCTTGTCCAACGGCCAGACCATCACCATTCCGGTCGGAGCAAGTTCGGGTAGCGTGAATTTTGTTGCACCAAACGATGCCCTGGCGGGCGGCGGCTCGCTGAGCGTCAAGATCGACGACGCCAAGGGCGGTAACTACGAGAAGCTGGACGTCGATGGCAAGTCGGCTGACACCTCGGTCACCGACTCGGTCGACACCACCACGCTTAGCCTGACAGCAACCGACTCGGTCGCTGAAGGCGGTTCGATCGTCTACACCGCTAACCTGACCAACGCGGCCGGCACGCCGGTCACCGTCACCCTTTCGAACGGCGCGGTGATCACCATCGCCGCCGGCGCCACCAGCGGCTCCGTGACCGTCAAGGCGCCAGCCGATGACGTCTACAAAGACGCCGGTAAAGTCGAAGCGACCATCAAGGATGCCACTGGCGGCAACTTTGAGAACTTGGTTAAAGACCCAGCGGCAGCGGTAACTGATGTGACCGACACCGTCGACACCTCGACCGTCAGCCTCACTGCGACTTCTTCCGTCGCCGAAGGCGGCACCGTGGTGTACACCGCGTCCGTCACCGCGCCAGTGACCGGCTCGCCAGTTGTCGTGAGCTTGTCCAACGGCCAGACCATCACCATTCCGGTCGGTTCGAGCAGCGCCAGCGTGAACTACGTTGCGCCGAACGATGCCCTCGCCGGCGGCGGCTCGCTGAGCGTCAAAATCGACGACGCCAAGGGCGGTAACTACGAGAAGCTGGACGTCGACGGCAAGTCGGCCGACACCTCGGTCACCGACTCGGCCGACACCACCACGCTTAGCCTGACAGCAACCGACTCGGTCGCTGAAGGCGGTTCAATCGTCTACACCGCCAACCTGACCAACGCGGCCGGCACGCCGGTCACCGTCACCCTGAGCAACGGCGCCGTCATCACCATTGCAGCCGGCGCCACCAGCGGCTCCGTGACCGTCAAGGCGCCGGCCGATGACGTCTACAAAGACGCAGGCAAAGTCGAAGCGACCATCAAGGACGCCACCGGCGGCAACTTCGAAAACCTGGTCAAGGACCCGGCCGCAGCGGTGACCAGCGTCACCGACACCCTCGACACGTCGACCGTCACGCTGACCGCCACAAGCGCCGTGGCTGAAGGCGGCACCGTGGTGTACACCGCCTCGGTCGGCGCACCTGTCACCGGCTCGCCTGTGATCGTGACGCTGGCCAACGGTCAGACCATCACCATAGCGGTCGGCGCCAGCAGCGGCACCGTCAACGCCGTGGTCTCGAATGATGTGCTGAGCGGCCACGCGCCGGTGAGTAATTCGATCACCAACGTCAGTGGCGGCAACTACGAAAACCTGGTCGCCGATAAAACCCCGGTCAGCACCAGCGTGACCGACACCGTCGACACCACCACCCTGTCGCTGACTGCCACCGGCAACGTCAACGAGGGGGGGTCGATCGTTTACACCGCGAGCCTGACTAATCCGGCCGGCACTCCGGTCACCGTGACCCTGAGCAACGGTGCCGTGATCACCATTGCGGCTGGTAAAACCACTGGCACCGTGACCGTCGACGCGCCGAAAGACGACGTCTACAAAGACGCTGGCAAACTCGAAGTCACCATCAAGGACGCCGCTGGCGGCAACTTTGAGAACCTGGTCACCAGCCCGAATCCGGCCGTGACCAACGTCGCCGACACCACTAACACCACACAACTGACCCTCAGCGCTGACAAGTCTGTGCTCGAAGGTTCGCACATCACGTACACCGCGACCCTGACCAACGCCGCGCAAACCCCGGTGACCGTCAAGCTGAGCAACGGCGAGACCATCACCATCGCAGCCGGCAAGACCAGCGGTTCGGTCACCATCGCGGCGCCGAGCGACGACGTCTACAAGGATGCCGGCAAGCTCACCGTCAAGATGACGGACGCCAGCGGTGGCAACTTCGAAAAACTCGACGTCAGCAAGACGTCAGTGAGCACCACCGTCAAAGACACGGTGGACACGACGTCCCTGTCCCTGTCGGCCAGCCACACCGTGAGCGAAGGTGGCCAGATCACCTACACCGCCACCCTGAGCAACCCGACGGACACGGCGATGACCGTGAAGTTGAGCAACGGCGCAGTGATCAACATCGCCGCCGGCGCCACCACCGGTTCGGTGAACTTCGCTGCACCGGCCAATACGCCGTACATCGACGGCGGAAAAGTCCAGGCAACGATTGCCAGCCACAACGGCGGCAACTTCGAAAAAGTCGTCACCAGCTCTTCGCCGGCGGTCACCACCGTCACCGATTCGACCGACACCACCGGCCTGAGCCTGAGCGCCACCGGTTCGGTCGCCGAGGGTGGTTCGATCGTCTACACCGCGACCCTGACCAATGCCGCTGGCACTGCAATGACCGTGACGTTGAGCAACGGCGCAGTCATCAACATCGCCAAGGGCGCCACCAGCGGTTCGGTGAACTTCGCCGCCCCCAAGGATGACGTCTACAAAGACGCTGGCAAAGTCGACGCCAGCATCACCAAGACCACCGGTGGCAACTTCGAAAACCTGGTGGCCGACAAGACGCCAGCAGTCACCGACGTAACCGACACCATCAACAACAGCACCGTCTCCCTGACCGCCACGGCCAGCACGGTCGAAGGCGGCACCGTGGTTTACACCGCGTCGGTCAATGCGCCAGTGACCGGTTCGCCGGTGGTAGTGGCGTTGTCCAACGGCCAGTTCATCACCATTCCGGTCGGCGCGAGTTCGGGTAGCGTGAATTTTGTTGCACCGAACGACGCCTTGGCGGGCGGTGGTTCGCTGAGCGTGAAAATCGATGGCACCACCGGCGGCAACTACGAAAACCTGGTGGCGAATCAAACCCCGGCGGTGACTTCGGTGACCGACGTCAAAGACACCACCACCCTGAGCCTGAGCGCTTCGGACTCGGTCGCGGAAGGCGGTTCGATTGTCTACACCGCGACGTTGACCAATGCTGCCGGCACTCCGGTCACCGTAAACCTGAGCAACGGTGCCGTGATCACCATCGCGGCCGGCGCAACGGTCGGCTCCGTGACCGTCAAGGCACCAGCCGATGACGTCTACAAAGACGCCGGAAAAGTCGAAGCAACCATCAAAGACGCGACTGGCGGCAACTTCGAGAACCTGGTGCCCAGCACTGTTCCGGCAGTGACTGACGTTACCGACACCCTCGATACCTCGACCGTCAGCTTGACGGCCAACAGCAGCGTGGCGGAAGGCGGGACCGTGGTTTACACCGCGTCCGTTACCGCTCCGGTGA
>NZ_JASCOM010000188.1:0-11673 GCF_029959925.1 Pseudomonas sp. PS02303 | reverse complement strand
AGCCTCGCTCCTACAAGGGCGAGCGCTCCACGGACCTGTAGGAGCGAGGCTTGCCCGCGAAGGGGCCCGCTCGGACACCGCCGTAACGAAGGCATAAACCCACTCTTTACGCATTCTTTATGCCCCGCCACACCCCTCGGTCTCGTTCCTTTACAGCCTCCCTGCCGACAATGACTCCACACGCGGCAATACGCCGTAACACGGAGAACTTCCATGAGCGTTCTGGACGGGGTGTCACTGCTATTGGCAGTGGGGCTGTTCATTTATCTGTTGGTTGCGCTGTTGCGCGCGGACCGGAACTAGGAGCGGCTATGCACAGTTATGACTATTGGCTGATCCTGGCCTTCTTTGCCGTGGTGCTGATCCCGGCACCGTTCCTTGGGCGGTTCTACTACAAGGTCATGGAAGGCCAGCGCACCTGGCTTTCGCCGATCCTCGGACCGGTCGAACGTGGTTGTTATCGGGTGGCCGGCGTTGATCCGCAGGCCGAACAGAGCTGGCAGAAATACACACTGGCCTTGCTCGCCTTCAACCTCGCGGGCTTTTTGCTGTTGTTCGCGATCCTGTTGTTCCAGGACCACTTGCCGTTGAACCCGCAAAACCTGCCGGGTCAGGAGTGGACGCAAGCGTTCAACACCGCCGTCAGCTTCATGACCAATACCAACTGGCAGTCCTACAGCGGCGAAGCGACCCTGAGCTACCTGAGCCAGATGGTCGGCCTCACCGTGCAGAACTTCGTCAGCGCCGCCACCGGCCTGGCGGTATTGGTTGCGCTGTGCCGCGGTATTGGTCGCAAGTCGAGCAAGACCCTGGGCAACTTCTGGGTCGACATGACCCGCGCAACCCTCTACGGCCTGTTGCCCCTGTGTCTGCTGCTGGCGCTGTACCTGGTCTGGCAGGGCGTGCCGCAAACCTTCGCGCAGTACGTGAATGCCGTGACCATGCAAGGCGTCGATCAGGTGATTCCGCTCGGCCCGGCCGCCAGCCAGATTGCGATCAAGCAATTGGGCACCAACGGCGGTGGCTTCTTCGGCGTCAACTCGGCGCACCCGTTCGAGAACCCGACAGCGTGGAGTAACCTGTTTGAAGTTGGCTCGATCATTCTGATCCCGGCCGCGCTGGTGTTCACCTTCGGCCACTACGTCAAAGACCTGCGTCAGAGCCGCGCGATCATCGCCTGCATGCTGGCGCTGTTCCTGATCGGCGGCGCGACCTCGTTGTGGGCTGAATACCAACCCAACCCGACCCTGAACAACGTCGCCGTGGAACAGACCGCGCCGCTGGAAGGCAAGGAAGCGCGCTTCGGCACGACCGCCACGGTGCTGTGGTCGGTGACCACCACCGCAGCGTCCAACGGTTCGGTCAACGGCATGCACGACAGCCTCAACCCGCTGAGCGGCATGGTCGCATTGGTCAACATGATGGTTGGCGAAGTGATCTTCGGCGGCGTCGGCGCGGGGCTCTACGGCATGTTGCTCAACGTGTTGATCGCGGTGTTCCTCGCCGGCCTGATGATCGGTCGTACCCCGGAATACCTGGGCAAGAAACTCCAGGCGAAGGAAGTCCAGTTGCTGGTCGTGACCTTGCTGGTGATGCCGGTCGGCGTGCTGGTGCTCGGTGCGATTGCCGCGAGTCTGCCCGGCCCGGTCGCGGCGGTGAGTAACCCCGGTGCCCACGGTTTCAGCCAGTTGCTGTACGCCTACACCTCGGCCAGTGCCAACAACGGTTCGGCCTTCGGCGGATTCGGTGCCAACACGGCGTTCCACAACCTGATGCTGGGTCTTGGCATGTTGATCGGTCGCTTCGGTTACATCCTCCCGGTACTGGCGTTGGCCGGCAGCCTGGCAATGAAGAAAACCGCACCGATCGGCCAGAACAGCTTCCCGACCCATGGCCCGCTGTTCGTGACATTGCTGACCGTGACCATTTTGCTGGTGGGTGGTTTGACCTTCCTGCCGACATTGGCGCTGGGTCCTATTGCTGAACATCTGAGTATGGGCTTCTAAGGAATCCATCATGAATATGCCTGTAAGCAAAACCGTCGTCGCCAAGGCGCCGGAACAACCCAAAACTGCGATCTCGGCCCTCTGGCGCCCGGCGCTGGTGCAAGCCTTCGTCAAGCTCGACCCACGGCAATTGCAGCGTGCGCCGGTGATGCTGGTGGTCGAACTGACCGCGATCCTGACCACCGTGCTGTGCTTCATTCCCGACAGTGCCGTGCCGACCTTCGTCGCTGCGCAAATCGCCCTGTGGCTGTGGTTCACCGTGCTCTTCGCCAACTTCGCCGAAGCCTTGGCCGAAGGTCGCGGCAAGGCCCGCGCCGACAGCCTCAAGGCCGGCAGCGAAGGCTTGAGCGCCCGCCGTAAAACCAGTAACGGCACTTTTCAAGTGGTACCGGCCACCAGCCTGCGCAAGGGCGATGTGGTGCGCGTTGAAGCCGGGGAAATGATCCCCGGTGACGGCGAGGTCATCGAAGGTATTGCCGCCGTCAACGAAGCGGCGATCACCGGCGAATCCGCGCCAGTGATTCGTGAGTCCGGGGGCGACCGTTCGGCTGTCACCGGCAACACTCGCCTGGTCTCTGACTGGCTGCTGGTGAAGATTACCGCCAACCCCGGCGAGTCGACACTGGACCGCATGATCGCTCTGGTCGAAGGCGCCAAACGCCAGAAAACCCCGAACGAAGTCGCGCTCGACATCCTGCTGATCGGCCTGACCCTGATCTTCCTGTTGGTGGTCGTCACCCTGCAACCGTTCGCCCACTTCGCCAACGGCAGCCTGCCGCTGGTGTTCCTGGTGGCGTTATTGGTCACGTTGATTCCGACCACCATTGGCGGTTTGTTGTCCGCCATCGGTATTGCCGGGATGGACCGTCTGGTGCGCCTGAACGTGATCGCCAAATCCGGTCGCGCCGTGGAAGCGGCGGGGGACGTTCACGTCCTGATGCTGGACAAGACCGGCACCATCACTTTCGGTAACCGTCGCTGCACCGCAGTGCATCCGGCGCCGGGCGTCACCGCCCGTGAACTGGCGGAGGGCGCATTGTTTGCCTCGCTGGCCGATGACACGGCTGAAGGTAAGTCCATCGTCGAGTACCTGCGCGGCACTCAGCCACAACCTGAACCCGCCGCCGAGTTGCTGACGGCCGTACCATTCAGCGCGGAAACCCGTCTGTCCGGTGTCGACTATCAGGGGCGTGTGTATCGCAAAGGCGCGGTAGATTCATTGCTGGCCTTCGTCGGTGTGAAACGCGCCGACCTGGCCGCGCCGCTGTCCCGTGAGATCGACAAGATCGCTCAAAGCGGCGGTACCCCGTTACTGGTCTGCGCCGACGGCAAATTGCTCGGTGTGATCCACCTCAAGGACGTGGTCAAGCCCGGCATCCGCGAGCGTTTTGCCGAGCTGCGCAAACTGGGCATCCGCACGGTCATGGTGACCGGCGACAACCCGCTGACCGCCGCTGCCATTGCTGCCGAAGCGGGCGTCGATGACGTGCTGGCCGAGGCTACGCCAGAGAAAAAACTGGCGCGCATTCGCCACGAACAGAACGACGGTCGCCTGGTTGCCATGTGCGGCGACGGCGCCAACGATGCCCCGGCTCTGGCCCAGGCTGACGTCGGCATGGCGATGAACGACGGCACGCAAGCCGCGCGGGAAGCGGCGAACATGGTCGACCTCGACAGCGACCCGACCAAGCTGTTGGACGTGGTGCAGATCGGTAAGGAATTGCTGGTGACCCGCGGTGCGCTGACGACGTTTTCCATCGCCAACGACGTGGCCAAATACTTCGCGATCCTGCCGGCGCTATTCGCCTCAATTTACCCGCAATTGGGCGTGCTGAACGTCATGCACCTGGCCAGTCCGCAGAGCGCGATTCTCTCGGCGATCGTGTTCAACGCCTTGATCATTGTGGTGCTGATTCCACTGGCGCTGCGTGGGGTTCGAGTGCAGGCCGCGAGTGCGGCGGCGTTGCTGCGACGCAATTTGCTGGTCTACGGATTGGGCGGGATTGTGGTGCCGTTCGTGGGGATCAAGGCGATCGACATGCTGCTGACGGCGTTGCATCTGGTTTGACGGTCGGGAGCTGTGATGGGGTTTTTGTGGCGAGGGAGCTTGCTCCCGCTGGGCTGCGAAGCGGCCTCATCCCAGACACCGTGTTTGTTCAGGTACACCGCATTTGCCGGGTTGACGACTGCTTCGCAGTCGAGCGGGAGCAAGCTCCCTCGCCACAAGTGACGTGTGTGCCTGATGAATGTTCTTTGAATTCGAGGATTTTGAAATGTCCACAATGATACGTCCGGCCCTGAGCTTGCTCGTGCTGATGACCCTGATCACCGGCGTCGCTTACCCCTTGGTCGTCACTGGCGTCGCCCAGGTCGCGTTCCCGGATCAAGCCAATGGCAGCCTGGTGCGTGACGCCGGCGGCAAGGTCCGTGGCTCTTCGCTGATTGCCCAGGATTTCGTTGGCGATGCCTGGTTTCATCCACGGCCATCGGCGGGTGCGTTTGCCACCGTGTCGAGCAGCGCCAGCAACCTTTCGCCGAGCAATCCGGCGCTGGCCACTCGGGTGATCGACGATGCCAACAAACAGCTGGTGCCCGGTCAGGGGCCAGTGCCGTTGGCCATGCTCACTACCTCCGGCAGCGGCCTCGATCCCCACTTGCCACCGGCGGCGATTGCCTATCAACTGGCGCGTGTTGCGGCGGCGCGTAATTTGCCGGTGTCTACGCTTCAGCAATTGATGAATGCGCACATTGAGCAGCCATTGGTGGGGCCGCCGGTGGTGAATGTGTTGGCGCTAAACATCGCGCTGGAAAACCTGTAGAAGATGATCGTTCCCACGCTCTGCGTGGGAATGCATCAACGGACGCTCCGCGTTCGGCTCTGAAGGGGACGCGGAGCGTCCCGAGCTGTATTCCCACGCGGAGCGTGGGAACGATCAATCAAGATAAGGCAATGACAAATGAGTGACTCCGGCCGCGCCGACGCGCTGTTAGCAGACCTGCCCCGCGATGGCCGTGGCCGGCTCAAGGTTTTCCTCGGCGCCGCACCCGGTGTCGGCAAGACCTACGCCATGCTGCAAGCGGCCCACACCCAATTGCGCCAGGGCGTGAAAGTCATCGCCGGCGTGGTTGAAACCCACGGCCGCGCCGAGACCGAAGCGCTGCTCGGCGGCTTGCCGCAGCAGCCCTTGGTGCGCTTGGAATACCGTGGCGTCACGCTCGAAGAAATGGACCTCGACGGTCTGCTCGCGGCCAAGCCGAAATTGGTGCTGGTGGACGAACTGGCCCACACCAACGCCCCCGGCAGCCGTCACGCCAAGCGCTGGCAAGACATCCAGGAATTGCTCGCCGCCGGCATCGACGTGTTCACCACGGTCAACGTTCAGCACCTCGAAAGCCTCAATGATCAAGTGCGCGGGATCACCGGCGTGCAGGTTCGCGAAACCCTGCCGGACTGGGTGCTGCAAGAAGCCTACGAACTGCTGCTGATCGACCTGCCGCCACGCGAACTGCTTGAGCGTCTGCGTGACGGCAAGGTCTACGTGCCGGAGCAGGCGCGGGCGGCCATCGACGCCTTCTTCACCCAGACCAACCTCACCGCCCTGCGCGAACTGGCAATGCAAACCGCCGCTGCGCAGGTGGACGATGACCTGGCCCAGGGATATCGACAACTTGGCCAGGCCGCGCCAGCGGTGCGCGGTCGATTGTTGGTCGGCGTCGATGGCGATGCTCAGGCCGAACGCCTGGTGCGCCACGCCAGCCGGGTCGCCCAGCGTCGGCATCTGCCGTGGAGCCTGGTGCACGTGGACAACGGCAGCGTGCGCGACGAACAATCGCGCCTGCGCCTGCAAAGTGCCCAGCAACTGGCCGAGCGACTGGGCGGCGAAGTGGTGTTACTGCGCGCCGGTGAAGTCGCAAAAACATTGATCCAGCACGCTGCCGAACGCCGTGCCAGCCTGGTGCTGGTCGGTCAATCGCGCCAGCGTTTGCGTCGGCGCTTGTTCGGCGGCGGTCTGGCATCACGCTTGCTGCGTGATGCGCGGGGGCTGGAAATCAACGTCCTCGACAGTGATCACGAACAGCATCAGCCGCGTCAGCGTTCGGCGCATTCGCTGGTGTGGTTCGACTACGCGCTGGCGGTCGTGGCGACGGTGCTGGCCACTGCTTTGGCCTGGGCCGTGGCGAGCGTCTTGCCGCTGCCGAATATATCGCTGGTGTTCCTCGCCGCCGTGTTGCTGGTGGCGGTGCGCAGCAGCCTGGGCCCGGCGCTGGCTTGTGCGGCGCTGTCGTTTCTGACCTATGACTTTCTGTTTATCCCGCCGAATTTTTCGTTCGCCATCCAGCGCGAAGAAGACGTGTTGACCTTGCTGTTCTTCCTGCTGATGGCGGCCCTCACCGGCAACCTCGCTGCGCGGCAACGGCGGCAATTGCAAGCATTGCGCGACACTCAGGAAGAGACCACCGAACTGCTCGACCTGTCGCGCAAACTCACCGCCGCCACCGACCGCCAGGCCGTGGTCAGCGCTGCGGCCCAGCACCTCAATGGCTGGAGCGATCTGCAACTGTGCCTGCTCAACCGCGACGGCCAGGGTGGCTGGAAGGTCGAGACCGGCGGCCCGCTGGAGTTTTCCGAAGCCGAGCGCGCTGCCGCCGATTGGGCCTGGCAACACGACCAGCCGGCGGGCGCAGGCACCGGCACGCTGCCGTTCGGGCGTTGGTGGTGGTGGCCGTTGTCGGTGGAAGACGGACCGTTGGCGCTGCTCGGTGTGTGCGCCAAAGAAGGCCAGACCTTGAGCGGTCAGCGTCGGCGTTTGTTGACGGCGTTGAGTCAACCGCTGGCCCAGGCCTTGGCTCGCGCGCAACTGGCCGAAGACCTGGAAGCGGCGCGCCTGCACGGCGAAACCGAGCAGTTGCGCAGCGCCTTGCTGGCGTCGGTGTCCCACGATTTGCGCACGCCGCTGACCTCCATGCGCGGCAGCATCGACAGTCTGCTGGCCCTCGGTGAAGCCATCCCGCTGGAGGATCGCCGCGAACTGCTTGAAGGCACCCGCGATGAAGCCGAGCGCCTCGACCGTTACATTCAAAACCTGCTGGACATGACCCGCCTCGGTCACGGTGCGTTGAAGCTGGCGCGGGACTGGGTGTCGCCGGCCGATATTGTCGGCAGTTCGCTCAATCGTCTGCGCGCGGTACTGGCGCCGTTGCAGGTCAGCACCGAAGTGCCGGCCGAATTGCCGCTGCTGTACGTGCATGCCGCGTTGATCGAGCAGGCGCTGGTCAACGTGCTGGAAAACGCCGCGCGTTTTTCTCCGCCTCACGGCCGTCTGCAATTACGCGCCGGCGCCAATGACAGCGAGCTGTTCTTCTCGGTCAGCGACGAGGGGCCAGGGATTCCGGAGGAAGAGCGGGCGAAGATTTTCGACATGTTCTACACCGCTGCGCGTGGTGATCGGGGCGGGCAGGGCACCGGCCTGGGGTTGGCGATCTGTCAGGGCATGGTCGGCGCGCATGGCGGTCGGATCAGCGTCGCGGACGGCATTGAAGGGCGCGGCACCTGCATCACACTGCACTTGCCATTGCAGGAACAGCCGGGCCTTGAAAGTGAAGCCTGATACCCTTTGGACATCTCCATGCCACGATCAGAAACCATGAGCCAGACCGCGACCATTTTGGTCATCGACGACGAACCGCAAATCCGCAAATTCCTGCGCATCAGCCTCGCTTCCCAGGGTTACAAGGTACTGGAGGCCGGCAACGGCAACGAAGGGCTGGCCCAGGCGGCATTGAACAAACCCGACTTGCTGGTGCTCGATCTCGGCCTGCCGGACATGGACGGCCAGCAAGTGCTGCGCGAGTTTCGCGAATGGTCGACGGCGCCGGTGCTGGTGCTTTCGGTGCGTGCCAGCGAAGGGCAAAAGGTGGAAGCGCTCGATGGCGGTGCCAACGATTACGTGACCAAGCCGTTCGGTATTCAGGAGTTCCTCGCCCGGGTGCGTGCGTTATTGCGTCAGGCCCCCGTTGGCGAGGCTCAGCAAGCGGCGCTGACGTTTGGCCCGCTGACCGTGGACCTGGCCTATCGCCGGGTACTGCTCGATGGCACCGAAGTCGCGCTGACCCGCAAAGAGTATGCGGTGCTGGCGCAACTGGCCCGGCATCCCGGGCGGGTGATCACCCAGCAGCAACTGCTGAAAGATATCTGGGGGCCGACCCATACCGAGGACAGTCATTATTTGCGGATTGTGGTGGGGCATCTGCGCCAGAAGCTGGCGGATGATCCGACTCAGCCACGGTTTATTGTTACCGAGGCGGGGGTTGGGTATCGGTTGTTGGGTAGAGAAGATTCTTTCGGCTAGGTTTCTGACTGCTGGTCCCTAGGGCTTTTTTGCATATTTGCCGTTCGTCGAAACTGTCATTTATGTCAGGTATGAAGAATGGATGGGTAGCCGTATCGTTCCTTTACGACGCCACTGAAACTGCGCACAAAGGTGGCTTCGGTCAAAAAACTCAACCGGTTTATTGAATTGGAGCAGGTATGGAAACGCACAAACCTTTGGAAATGGATGAATCAGAGGCGCTTGTATCAGGAACGGTTTATTCACTGAAATCGTTCCCGAATCTGGAGCCGGTATCAGCGCCAGATACCACTTTTCAACGTCAGCCTGCAGGCGGTAAGAAACCGTACTTCTACGAAGTGAATGATCCGCAAATCGCTCACGTTAATCAGGAGGGGGTTGTCAGCGCGTTACGCTCGGGACAGGTAACCGTGACGGTCACTGACGCGGCGGGTCAGTCCAAAAGTTACATCGTGAAAATCCCGAAAGGGAAAGACTTTTTCGTTTTTGGTACTGCAAGGCTGCGTTCGTTACTGGATGATGCCAATAGAGAACTAGTGCAGCTTTCAAATCTCGATGATTTGAGGGTTCTGTATCAACGCTTTGGCAATCGGTGGCCTTTGGGGGACGGGCAGCTTTGGTCGACGACGGGTTCATCGGAAGAACCAGAGCCGCCACCGCCGCACCCGATAGAAACAGGTCACAATTACTACACGAAGGATATGAAAAGCGGCATTGAACAGACAAACGACAGTGGTCATGTCTTTACTGCGATTGGTAGGAAACTGTAAGGCTACTTGCCCTTTAAATCATTTTGGGGAGCTGCACGACAAGCTCCCTTCGATTTGCCTTGGCCAAAGTGCCGCCGCAAGCGCTTGCGGCACATTGAACATCAGTGTTGATCGTTCTGCTCATTTTCATAACGATCCAGCGTATCCCGCGCAATCTCCCGCCCCAGCGCGATCAACTCCGGCGCCTTGTAAAACTCGAAAAACCGGCACACCCGTTTCGGCACGTTGATCAGGATGTCCGGCGGATACCCGGCGATCTTGTACTGCGCCAACGACGTCTGCATCACCTCGAAACTCTGGTTGATCAGGTCCAGCAACGACGCCGGGCCCACGTTGTCGATGATGAACGAACCTGTGGCGGATTTCGGTGCGCCTTCGTGTTCGGGGGCGGCTGCCGGTTGCTGGGCTTCGGGTTCGGCGGATTCGATCCAGGGGTTGATGTCGGCCGCTTCGGCCATCAACGCTTCCTTTTCCAGCAGCAGCAATTGTTCGGCCTGCTTGCGGCGGAACGGCATTTTTGAACCCAGGGAATTGATCAGGCTGTCGAACCGGGTCTTGAACGCGGGCGGACGCTGAATCACCGGCAGTTTATAGTGGCGCTGGTTGGTGGAGTTGAGGTTGACCGCAATGATCAGGTCGCAATGGCTCGACACCACGGGCACGATCGGCAAAGGGTTGAGAATGCCGCCGTCCACCAGCATGCGATTGCCCTGCATCACGGGTGTGAACAGGCTCGGAATCGCTGCCGAGGCCCGCATGGCCTGGTGCAGGCAGCCTTCCTGGAACCAGATTTCCTGCTGGTTGGTCAGGTCCGTGGCCACCGCCGTGTAAGGGATGCGCAGGTCTTCGATGTTGATCTCGCCGACGATCTTGCGAATCTGCCCGAACACTTTCTCCCCGCGAATCGCGCCCAGACGAAAACTGACGTCTACCAGACGCAAGACGTCGAGGTAGTCCAGGCTTTCGATCCAGTCGCGATAATCGTCAAGCTTGCCGGCGGCGTAGATCCCGCCGACCACGGCGCCCATCGAGCATCCTGCAATGCAGGCGATGTCGTAGCCGCGCCGTTCGATTTCTTCAATGACACCGATATGGGCATAGCCCCGGGCCCCGCCTGAGCCCAGCACCAGTGCGACACGCTTTTTCATGAATCGCCCTCGTCTGACAAGGTTCAACAATGCACCCATCACGGGGCGCGCTTCAATCGCTAAGGTCGCTCGGTGGGCCAAGGGCGTCGTTTTTTCGACACTCCATGGCGGCGCATGGGTATTCTCACGCACACTTGACGTTTGCGCGGCGGGGCCAAGGCACTTTTCACGTGCCAGACCGTCATACCAGCACGACTGTTTACCTAATGTTGAGGTGTGAGTGATGAAAGCCTGGATTTGCGTGCCATTGATTGCCCTGGCGCTTGCCGGTTGTGCCGGCAAAACCGCTTATCGTGACAGCTGCGGTAGTGGACTCGATGCGGCGTGGCATGAACTGGACCTGGCCAAGGCCGAGGGTTTTGCCGGCACCGTCAGCTACTCCAAGGCCCTGTCGCTGTTGACGGCGGCCAAGACCCAGCAGCAATTCGAAGGCTTCGAAGGCTGCACCAAGAAAGCCGAGAAGGCCCGCTTCTATATTCGTGAGTCACGTGCCGGCCGTTAAGGCATGATGTAGGGAACAGTGGACATTCGATTCAGGGAGCAAGCGATGTCGGCCTTGGTTGATCGGTTGGTGGCTCAAGTACTGAGTCTGGAAGTTCGTCTGCTGGCTTGCCAGGCGCGCCTGAGAGCGCGCACCGACCCGGAAGCGTTGCACGAGCTGCGCACCACGGTTCGCCGGCTGCGCAGTCTGTTGCGACCGTTGCGCGGGCTGCCTGGCGTCGAGCAACTGGAGGCGGCGTCGTCCCGGGTTGGCGAGTTGACCACGCCGTTGCGTGATCGCGAGGTGCTGGCGGCCTACTTGCTCAAGAACGGTCAACCCGAGGCCGCGCAACGACGTATGGCGCAGATGGCCAAGGCGTATCCGGCGGTGGCGACAAGCCCCGAGGTCACGCAGTTACTGATGATTCTCGACGCGTTTCCGCGTTTCCTCCGTGCTTCCCAGCGTCAGGGCCTGCTCAAGGGCCTGCGCAAACGCATCGAAAAGCGCCTCGCCAAGCAATGGAAGAAACTCGATCAGGCCCTGCACGATCCTGCCCATGATCGCCATCGCTTGCGTCTGTTGATCAAGCGCGTGCGCTACGGCATTGACGCCTACCCCGAACTTGACCGATTGCCCGACGCGGCGATGCCACGTTTGAAGTCGGCACAAGGTGCCCTGGGTGAGTGGCATGACTGTTTTCAATGGCTGGCCAGGGCTGAACAAGAGCCTGATCTGCACCCGTGTGTCGCCGTCTGGAAAACCACCATGGCCAAGGCCGAGGAGCGCGCCGACCGCGTTCTCGACAAACTCAGCGATGCCTGCTTCAAATCCTGAAACCACCCCGATCAAATGTGGGAGCGAGCCTGCTCGCGAAAGCGGTGTATCAGTCGGCATCAGAGCTGGCTGACAGACCGGTTT